>JBAUUM010000648.1:0-2322 GCA_049582705.1 Actinocatenispora sp. | reverse complement strand
CTACACCGCAGGTCTCATGGACATCGCGGACCGCGCCCGCGACGCTGGTGATCCAAACGCCGAGGCTCACGCGGCCACCGCACGCGCCGCGATCCTCGAGCTCTGGCAGCACCGTTCGGCTTGGCCGAGTGGATGGCCACCCGCCCGCGCCGTCGCAATCGTCCGAGCCCTCGACACCCTGCCCGACCTCGAGGATCCCGTCAGGTTCTCTCCAAACACCAACCTGAGCCGTTTGCAAAATCTCCATCGCCACGTCCTCGCCCTGCTCACAGACCTCGCCGCTGCTCCCGGCGACGGTGTCGAAGACGGCTGGCTCCGAACCTTCCGCCACCAGCTGACACCCGACGAGCTGACATTGCTGAACCGGGCCGCCAGCGCGCCGCGACGCCTCGACGCCCTCCTCCGCCAAAGTGAACCGGTGACCTCGCGACTGAAGCGCCGCACGGCACTCGGCGAACCCGATCTAGACGCAGGGAAAGACGACGACGCCCAGCCTGACCGTGATGAACAAGCCACCGTGGACGACGACTCCCTACCGACCCATCCTCTCCTTCAGCTAGCCGACGCCTACCGGGACACTGTCCTGAACCTTCTCGACCTGGCGCGCCCCGCGAATACGAGCGCCGAGGACCTCAACGTCACTGGCCAGCATGCCGACACCTCTGACGCCGCCGATGGAGCTGAGTAGGGGACGTCGGACCTGCTGACCGCTTGCGGCTCGACCGTAACTGTTCACCAGGGATTCGCTGGCACGTGATCGGTCGCCTAAAGACCCTTTGCTTGGGCCGGACAGTGGCATACAAGCGCTCGCGCTCTCATTGATCAGACTTTCGTGCACGCACACCATGCCTGATCGATCCTTCCGGCTGTCAGCGCCAACGCGTCATCCTTATGCGATGACGCCGACTGACAGGATCCGACTGGACGTGGTTACTGCGTTGCGTACAGGCGAACTGGAACCAATTCGCCTGCAAGCCCGGAACGGACTCCATGCCAGTGCGTGGAAGAGCCTGTACGAGCGCGGCGAGGGTCAGGAGCTCGTACGGCAGCAGTACACCGGCCGCTACCCTTTTGAGTTGCTGCAGAACGCCAACGGCGCGGCCTGTGCCGGCACCCGCGGTCGTGCCCACTTCGTTCTCACCGATACTGCGCTGATCGTGGCTGACAACGGTCTCGGATCGACGGCTCGTGTGTGTCGGTGGCTGCAGCGTGCCGTAGTCGGCGGCAGCGACGCGATCTGGGCTGTAGTCGACTGCCACGGCGGTGCGAGCCGAGCGGTGCGCTAGGTCGTGTCTTCATAGGGGTCGGATCCATTGCAGGAGCGCGGTGATGGTCACGGTGGCGTGGTAGGACTCGATGGTCTTGTCATACCGGGTGGCCACACCCCGCGCTTGTTTCAGACGGTTGAAGCAGCGTTCGATGGTGTTGCGGCGCCGGTAGAGCTGCCGGTCGAAGGCTGGTGGACGGCCACCACGCGATCCGCGACGCCGACGGCCGGCGATCTGGTCGACGCGTTCGGGAATGGTGTGACCGATGCCGTGTGCTCGGAGCCAGCCGCGGATGGCGCGGGAGGAGTATCCCTTGTCGGCCAACACATGCTCGGGTCGTGTGCGTGGTCTCCCGCGCCCGCGGCGGGGAACGCTGATGGTGTCCATGACCTCCACGAACCGGGTGCAGTCGTTGACGTTGCCGCCGGTGAGTACGAACGTCAACAACCGGCCGGCCCCGTCACACGCGGCATGGATCTTGGTACTCAACCCACCTCGGGATCGACCGAGGGCGTGATCATGCGTTTCGCCCGTTTCCCGCTGCCCCCTTTAGCGCCAGCGGCGTGCTGATGAGCCCGCACGATCGTGGAGTCCACCGACACCAACCAGTCGATGTCACCGGCCGCGTCCGCTGCCGCCTGAACCCCAGTCAGCATCCGAGTGAACGTCCCGTCCAACGCCCACCTGCGGAAACGCGTGTACACCGACTGCCACGACCCGTACCGGGCGGGCACATCTCGCCACGCCGCACCCGATCGGATCTTCCACACGATCGCGTTCAACACCCGACGGTCATCATCACGTGGCCGCCCCCCGACACGCGGTGGAGGCAGAAACGGTTCCACCACCGCCCACTCATCATCCGACAACTCGTACCGACGCATCACGCACTACATGATCAACCATCCCCACACCAACCCCTATGAAGACACGGCCTAGGGCCGGTGGGACGGAGCCGGGGCGCATGTCGGTGCTGCTGAGGCCGGCGCGGCGGGGCGAGGCGTCGGCACTGACCGGGCTGGCCCTGCGCGCCAAGGCGCACTGGGGGTACGAC
>JBAUUM010000647.1:0-15388 GCA_049582705.1 Actinocatenispora sp. | reverse complement strand
ACCCGGCCCGGGGCGCGCGGGTCGCGGACCAGGCCGGGGAGGTCGCACCGGCGCTGGACCGTACGGGGTCTCCGGTCTCGGTGACCCGGCACGGGCCGGACACCGTCGAGATCGTCTCCGGCGAGGGCCGGTACCGGGTGGAGGCCGGCGGTCACCTCGACCGGCCGTTCGAGGTGACCCTGGACGACCACGGCGTCCCGCGCATCCGGCTCGACGGGGCGCTGACCGACCGGCTTCCCGCGGCGGAGGTCCAGCACCTGCTGGGCCGGGCGATGGGCCACGCCGACGGTCTGGTCCGGGGCACCGCGGAGGGACGTGGCACCCACGACTCGCTGGTCCACGACCCTCGACCGGTGGGACGTGACCGGCTGAGCCTGGACGACCACGCACGGCTCGGCGAGTTCGACGCGCTGGCACGGCTGCGGGACCGCGCCGACGGGGCGGAACGCGCCCGGCTGGACGCCGAACTCGCCCGATTCGTCGACGACCACGGTCTGCGCGAGGGGACTCCGGGCGAACCGTCCCGTCGTCGTCTGGCCGAGCGGGAACTGTCCGAGGTGGGCCGCCGCACCCTCGGCGAGGTGCGCGGCGTGGAACACGCCGGTGACCGGGCGGTGGCCGAGGTGCGCAGGCATCTCACCCACGACACGATCGACAATATGCGCACCAGGCCGGTACGGGTGCCCGGTCGGGACGTGTTCAAGGTCTTCCCGAAGGGCTGGCGGTCGCAGGGCCGGGTCGGCTTCTCGTACGAGCTGAGGTCGGGTGAACCGGCGGGAGGGAAGGTCGCCGAGTTCCGCCGGACGACGATCGACAGTCGCCACTTCGACCTCGTCGTGGACAGGCACGCGGACTTCTCCGACCCGGCCGTGCGGGCCAGGTTCGACCAGGTGCTGCACGACGAGATCTCGGTCCAACACGAACGTCCCCCCGAGAGTTCGCAGCGGGCGCGGGACAAGGTGATCAACGCGGCCCCGTCGGTGGCCGCCGACGGCGCCTTCCTCGGTGTCGCGGCGACCGTCCACGACGTCGGCATGACGCTGAAGAGCCACATCACGACGGGCCTTGAGGTACTCACCGGCGACGCGTTGCGTAACCACCAGATGCTGTCCATCGCCGAGCGGGCGCACGACCGGTTGCTGGGCGAACGGCTCGGGGCGCCGGAGCACGCCATGGACGGCTGGTCGGACCGGCTCGACGACTCCCGGGGCAGGCTCGGCGACCTGGCCGGCGAGGCGCTGGGCGACCGTTCCGTGGCGGGGCACAGCGACTTCACCGAGGCGCGGCACACCACCGAACCGATCCCGGCGGACGTGGCCGCCAGGACCCGCGAGTGGTCCACGCGGGCGATGGACGAGGTGCAGCGCGACCTGGGGAACGAGCCGGTCGAGCACGTCAAGGCGGTACGCACGCCCAGTCGCGCCCGGACCTGGTCGTACGGGCCGGACGTCCGCCGACTGGTGGTCCGGGGCGGCCACAACATCTGGGTCGAGGCCCGCGCCGGGCACACCGCCGACCCCGGCAGGATCGAGGTCGAGTACAGCCGGGACCGGGCCACCCTGCGGGTGCCGCCGGGACTGCACCACGACGTGGCGGCGCTGCACGACGCCGTGCACGACGCGCTGGGTGACATCGCCAAGCGCCAACACCGGCTGGGCGTCGAGGAGCAGGGACTGATCTCCCAGTTCGCCCGGGACACCGCGACGAGCGGCGTGACCGCCGGGGCGAGCGTCCTGCCCGGCGAGAGGCTGTTGAACGGCCTCGGCGAGGGGATCGCGGCCAGCGGCGGCGCCCGGAGCGTCTTCGACGCGGTGAAGAACCGTTTCCTCGGGCGGGTCGAGGCCAAGCTGTCGGCCGACCGGTCCGAGTTCGACGCGCGCAACCACGGTGGCCTGGACTCCGCCGAGCTTGGCGACGTGGCCACCGAGCTGCGTGACTCGTCGCGGGACGGCAGGGCCGTGACGGACGCCCTCCACGACCGACTCACCGGTCACCCGCACGAACCGACACCGACGGCGCCGGGCGGCCACGAGCTGGACGTGGCGCACCGGGCCGTCGAGCAGGTCAACGCGTCCCGGGCCACCTCCGGCGGCCACTGGGAACGCACCGGCGACCCGGCGGACCACGCCGACCGTTCCTACCAGGCCAGACGCAACGCCCTCGTGCACGCGAGGATGCGGATCAAGGTCGGCGAACCGGCGGGCGACGGTCCGGTCGAGGTCAGCCGGTCGACGCTGCGCAAGTGGCGCGGCGTGGAGATCACGGTGCGCTCCGGCGCCGAGCCGGAGGCGATCCACCAGGCCGTCTCACACATCGCCGAGAACATCCTGGACCGGCGGTTCCACGGCTCGAAGAGCTACTGGAAGTACCTGCAGTACTCGGCGCTGCGCAGCGGTGTGCAGCTCGGCGGCACCGGCGTGATCCTCGCCGTCACCCATTCCGTGCCCGCCGCGATCCTCGGCGGCATCACGGCCGGCGGGCACATGATGCGCGGCACGATGGAGTACGCGCACGACATCCACCTCGCCAACCGGACGCTGGACCACACCCTGTCCGGTTACGACCCGGAGAAGGTCACCCCGGCGTTGCTGCGTACCGAGGGCGAGTTCCACCAACGGTCGCTGGAGAACCTGGAACGCCACCTCGACCTGGCCGAGGAACAGCTCGCGCAGCACCGCCCGGACGAGGTGGCGCGGTACTCGGACGAGTTCGGACCGCACTACCGCCCCGACTCCGAGCTGCTGCCCGCGCTCGGTGCCGATCTCGTCGGGCACACCGATCTTCCGCACAACGCGACCATCGAGCCGGTCGACGGCAGCCGGCACACGTTCCGCGTGTCGTTCCGGCCGAAGATGGGTCGCCCCGCCGAGTTCACCTTCGACATCGGCACCGGACGCGCCGGCGGCGAGGCGGTCGGCCGGTACCGGGTCGACTCCGACGTGACCCACTCGATCCTGGTGGACCCGACCAGGTCACCGGGTGAGGTGTCCGGTCGGCTGCACGACTGGGTCGCCGACCAGGTCCGTACCGAGGCGGACCGGCCGTCCGCCATCCAGGGCACCGGTTCCCGTGCCCTCAGCGTGGCTCGGGACGGCACCGGTCAGCTGCTCTCCCGCGGCACCTCCATCGTCGTGGACGTCGCGACGGCCGGCACCCACACCGCCGCCAAGCTGACCGCCGATCTGATCTCGCAGGGCACGTACGGCACGTCCGCCACGGTCGCATCCGCCACCGGAGCGGTCGTCGACGCGCACGGCGACCTGCGTACCGGTCTGACCGAGGGCAGGGCCGCCCAGCTCACCGCGCGCCACTTCGGGAGCCCGACCGAGGCGCAGCTCGACGTACTGCAGACACGGGTGGACGCCCGCATCGACCGGGCCTGGCAGGCCTACGACCGGTACCAGCGGCTGCGCCAGATCGCGGACACGCTGCCCGCCGCCGACCGTCCCGACATGTTCCGGGACGGTGCCGCCCCGGCAACCGGCCACGGTCCCGTCCGGTGGGGTCACGAGGAACCGCCCCACGGCCCGGTCGGGCGGGGCCACGAGGAACCGCCCCACGGCCCGATCGGGCGGGGCCACGAGGAACCGCCCCACGACCCGTCGACAGAACCCCACGGCCCCGCCGAGGTCGGTGCCCACGGGTCGACCGACCCCGCGCGGCAGCCGGTCACGCGGTCGGCCGGTTCGGCGGACGCGCTCAGGTTGGCGCAGCAGGTCGAGCGGGAACTCGGCCAGACGCTGTACTCGGAGCCGCTGGCCCGCAACGCCGCGGACGCCGCGCTGCACCGCCTGGTGGATGTCCTCGAGGCGCTCAACAAGGACGTGCCGCGCCAGGAGATCATCGACAAGACCATCTTCGCCACCGACTTCCGCAACGCCGGGCAGGTGACGGGCGCGGCCACCCTCGCCGACGTGCACGAGCACGGCAACCTGCGGATGACGATGACCGGGTTCTACAACGGCGTCCTGGAGAGCCACCACCCGTACGACCTGAAGCACAGCCTGACGCGTGCGCTCGAGGCGGCGGACTGGCAGGACCGGCTGAGGGCCGCCAACCTGGACGTGGCGAAGCTGGCCCCGCTCCGGGAGCGGCTCCTGGCCAGCGCCGACAGGAACATGCTGGAGGTCGGTGTCCTGGTCGGCGAGGAGGGCCACAACAAGCTCGCCGTCGCCGAGCACCGGCACAGCCAGAACGCCCGCACCGAGGAACGTAGACCCGACCAGCAGTTCCCGTACCTCCGGACCCGGCACGAGTACGCGGAGAGCGGCCTCGGGCTGCACGACGCCGAGTACGCCGCGCTGGTCGAGAACGACAGGCTGACCCTCACGTTCCAGCACAGCGAGGACGTCCCGGTCGCCGACCTCCCCCGCCACAGTGACGGTGACGTCGACACGACGCACCTGTCCGAGCGGCCGGACGTCCGCGCGGTACACGTCGAGTACCAGCGGGGCGTGGACGGTGCGTTCGTCACCGACGCGGCCGGTCACCGGGTGGCGGAGCGGGTGTGGGTCGAGGTCGTCGACGGACACGGCGAGGTCAATCCCCGCGTGCACGACCTGGCACCCGGCACCCATGGTCCGGAGCTTCCGCTCGGCTGGGTCGAGGGGTCCGCACGGTTCGGCATGGTGGAGTCGCACGACTGGTACCAGGAGATCTCCGGCGAGCACGGGATGCCGGTCGTCTCGGGCATCTCCGGGACGGCGGCACGGCTGCTGTCCGCGCTCGACTGGCTCGGCGTACCGGGGGTCCGGCCGGAGGAGTTCGTGCACTCCCTGCTGGGCTGGATGCTTCCGCACGGCGACCATTCGCTCTACGAGGTGATGCGCGGCACCCAACTGGTGCACCCGGCCATGTTCGGCGAGCCGGGCCGCGGGTTCACCGGCGTCGCGGACATGATCGACCGGATCCCCGGGCTGGAGGGCGAGCGGTTCGACCACATCTTCGACGCCGCGGACCGGCTGCCCACCGAGCCGCTCCCGCCGGACACGTCGCTGGCGAACGCCGACATCGTGCGGTCGGACGACGGTCTGGTGGACAGCAACGCGCTGCGCCGGTTCCTGAACGGACTGCCGGACGTGCCCGGCCTGTCCGGCCATCCCACGGTGCCCGGGCTGACCGACGCGTTGCGCCACGAGGGTCCCGTGGACGGTCCGGGCGGGCCCGAGCGCGCCGCGCTGCACAGGTTCGCGGCCGAGGCACTCGGCCGCGAACCGGCGGATCTGCGTGACCTCGAGCCCATCGGCGGCCCCGGCGGGGCGAAGGGCGCGTCCGGGGCCCCGGTCTTCTTCGTGCGCAACGAGGCGGGCGCCCGTATCGGGGTCGTCAAGGTGTTCCCGAAGATGGAGGAGTTCGCCCGCGAGGTGGCGTCCATCGACAGGCTGCACCACGAGGACTTCCGCGACCTGGCGGTGCCGGAGGTTCGCGGTGTGGGCGTGGCCCGGGCCGGCGACGCGACCGCGGGCGTGCTCGTCAGCAGTGTTGCCGACGGTCGTCCGCTCGACGATCACCTGCTCGCCATCCGGGACTCGCACGGTGCGGCCCGCGAGTCGGCGCTGACTGACGCGCGGGACGCGTTCCACGCCACCGGTCGGGCGCTCGCGGAGATGCACAGTCGGCCCGAGGGCTCGGGCGGACCGGTGGCGGACTGGTTCGCGGACCGGGAGGGCACCGCACGCATCGGTCGGATGATCAACCGCTGGGCCTCGGATCCCGCCTTCCAGGCACAGTTCGGCTTCGACGGCCGTGCCCTGCTCGACCGGTTCTCCGCGCTCGGCGACCAGGTACGGGCCGCGCACGGGCCGTCCGCGCTGGTGCACGGCGACGCCCATCCCGGCAACTTCTTCTTCGACCCGGCCACGGGCAGGGTCACGATCATCGACCTGGAGGGCATGCACGCCTCGATGGACGCCGCCGGGCGCCCCGTGGGCGACGCCGCCCTCGACGCGGGGGTCTTCGGCCGGGTCCTCTCCGCCTTCGGCCACAACTTCGACGTCGGCCCGGCCGTGCCGGCGCTGCGGGCCGCGTTCGAGGAGGGCTACCGGTCGGCCGGCGGACACCCGATCCCGGAGCATGCCCTCACGTACTACAAGGCCGGTGGCCTGGCTCTCGCGCTGAACGGCACCCGCGAGGTCATCATGGGCGAGAGCCGCCCCGACGGGGTGGCGCTGGACCGGTACCCGGCGCGGGCCCGTGAGCAGCTCGGTGAGCTGCACGACGTGCTCGGGCTGGAGCGTCCGAAGGCGCTCACCGACCCGTGGGCCGACTTCACCGCCCCGGTGCGCGACCACACCGTGCCCGGCTCGGACCGAGCCACCGACGACGCGCCGCCCGTCGACCGTGGTCCCGCCACCGACGACGGTCCGCGGGACCACGGGGACCAGCCGCAGCCGACCGGGGTGGACCACGCCCCGGGGGCCGCCGAGGATCACCAGGAAACGTTGCGGGCGACGGTCGACCAGCCGGAGTCCCCTGCCAACGTGGGCGACAGGTCACTCAGCTACGGGGTGGCGGTCGACACGAACACCGGCAGGCCGCTGCCGCTGTTCCGGGACGAACCCACCGGCGATCAGGTCGCACAGGGTGCGCTGGGCGACTGCGGTGTGGTCGGCACGATCCGTTCGGTCGCCCACCACTTCCCCGAACACATCAAGAACACGATCACCCCGAACCCCGACGGCACCTTCACCGTGAGGCTGCACGAGGTCGGCGATCCGAAGGACCTGTGGGATCCGAACGCCGTCTGGCAGCGCCTGACGGACAAGGATCCCGAGACCGGGGAATGGATCGGTGTCTGGGAGCCGACCGGCCGGACGATCGAGCTGACCGTCACGCCCGACGTGCCGGTCTACGACGACGGCACCGCGGCCTTCCTTCAGCAGCCGAAGACCGGGGCGGCCTGGGCATCGCTGCTGGAGAAGGCGTTCGCGGGCGTGGACAAGGTCTGGCCCGAGCCGCCCGAGGGGGCGGAGACCGGCTACCCGCGCCTCGGCAAGGGAAGCTCGGTCTGGTACGACGCCCGACGGCTCGCCGAGCTGACCGGTCAGGCCGCGTTCTTCCGCGAGTTCGACCCGGCCCATCCGGAGCGGCTCGCGACGCAACTCGAGGAGACCCTCGCCCAGAACAAGCCGGTTCTGGTCGGCACCAAGCCGGTCAAGGCCGACGTCACGCTGCCGCACCGGCTCATCGACGCACACCGCTACGAGGTGGTCCGTGTCCACGACGGACAGGTCGAGCTGAAGAACCCGTGGGGCTTCCGTCACCCGGAACCGATGAGCATCGAGACGTTCGTCGAGCACTTCCGCCCGACCTACGCCACGCTCCGGGACGCCCCCGGCGACTTCGGCATCGTCTCCGACACCGCCCCGCACGTCGAACCCGCCACCGACCACGCGCCCGGCACCGAGCCGACCGGGGAGGACACGCCGACCGGGGCGGACACCGGCGGCACGGCGCGGGACGTGCCGCCGACACCGGAGGCCGACGCCCGCGTCGGTGACCACCGGCCGGACCGACCGTTCCGGCTCGAGTCGGAGCCGGACGGGTCGGGCGGGTCCAGCCGTGACCAGGGCGGGCCTCGCGAAGCGCAGGGGTCGGCCGAGGTGCTGATCCGACGGCGTGACGAGTTCGCCGGTGAGCGCTTCCTGCTGATCCGGGAGGGCGACGGCGCCTGGCAGCTCCCGCACGCGGCAGTGGCGCCCGGTGAGCATCCGGCGGAGGCGCTCGCCCGACACCTGCGCGGTTTCGGGCTGTGGGACAGGCACATCGAGAGCCTGGACCTGGCCGGGACGCACGAGTACCAGGACGCCGCCGGCCGCGACCACACCGTGCTGTCCGCCGACATCGCCGCCGAGCCGTACCACCGGGACGTCCAGTGGGCCAGCCGCGACGAGCTGCTGTGGATGGCCGAGCAGGGCGAGCTGCGGTCGGAGTTCGGGACCGATCCCGCGGCCGGCCACGACCCGTACCGCGACGCGCTGGACAGCTTCCCGCGCGATCTGCTGGAGGACGGCGCGGTGCCCGGGCATCCGGGCGACAACCACGCCGAGCCGCCGGACGCCTCGATCGACTGGCGGGTTCTCCCGGACCTTCCGGAGGCGGCCGACCCGGTCTTCCAGGAGGCGCACGACCGGGCCGTACGGGCGGCCACGGAGCAGCTCGACTACTCCGAGCAGCTCGTCGGCGATGGCAAGTACTGGTTTGCCCGCGTCTACCACAACGTCACGACCAACGAACTGCGGATGGTCGCCGAGGGCCGGTACGACGATCCGCTCGTCAAGCTGCGCCAGGTGGCCGCGTTCCACGAGACGTACCGGCAGAACCTGGACGGCTGGCTGTCCGGCGACCACGACTCCGTCGAGCCGAACTGGCGTCGGGCGTTCGCCGCCGCCGAGTCGATGAACGGCGGGAGCTGGTTCCGGCCGCGTTCGCTGGAGATCCTCAAGGCGGTCCTGCCGTCCCTGCAGGCCCACATCCGCTTCGACCTGCCCCGCGCCATCGCCGACGTGTACGAGCGGTACTACGCCGACGAGGGCCGGCCACTCGCGGAGTTCGCCGAGGACTTCTTCGACATGCAGCCCGTCTTCGACGTGGCCGCCGCCGAGCTGTCCGGGGAGATCAAGGCGCAGTCCTGGCCGACGGACCCGGGCCGGCTGGACCTCGCCCAGCAGGTCGGCATGCGCACCATCTTCAACGTGCCCGGCGAACGCACCCGCGCCTGGGAGAAGGCGTTGGAGATCGTCGCCGGCCACGACGAGGGCATCACCACCCAGCACGACATGCAGGAGCGACTGGAGACGTACAGCCGGCACACGCATCCGCTGAGCGCCCGCGGCGACCACTCCGTCGACGGCCGCCAGGTGTCCGACTACGACTGGAACGACCAACCACGCCGCTCGCCGGCGCCCGGTACGGGCTCGCCGGAGCCACCGGTCGACCACGGGGTGGCGGAGAACAACGGGCCGGTCGCGGATCCGCGGCTGCCACACGCGGGATCCGACACGGCCGCGGTCGTGCACCCGGCCGGCGAAACGCCACGGATGGCGCCCGACGCGACGGTCGAGCACCCGCCCGTGCCCGACGACACGGAGCTGTCCGGCCCCATCGGGTACGGCCCGGCCGTCCAGGCGGGCACGGGGCGGCCCGCCCCGCTGTTCGACGGGCAGCCGGTACGCGAGCAGGCCCAGCAGGGTGAGCTCAGCGACTGCATGGTGATCTCCGCGATGGGCTCCGTGGCGTCCCACCGTCCGGTGGCGATCGCGCACGCGATCCACCAGAACCCCGACGGCACGTACACGGTGCGGCTGCACGGAACACGGCTCGATGCGACGGGCCGTGGCATCGAGCCCACCGGCGGCGTGATCGAGTTGACGTTGACGTCGGACGTTCCGGTCTTCACCGGAACCGGCCGGACCGCGTTCGCCGACCAGCACGAGAACGGCAGCGCCTGGGCGTCCCTGCTGGAGAAGGCCGTCGCCGGCGTCGACGCGACCTGGTCGGCGCCGGAGCAGCGGGCCGCGTCCGCTCTCGGCTACGAGCGGCTCGACGGCGGCTTCACCACCCGGCAGCAGGCCGAGCTGCTCACCCAGCTGACCGGTGAGCCGTCGGTCGTGCTGCGCCTGGACACCTCCGTCGGCGGCGAGACGGCGGTGGCCGGCGACTGGCGGACCCGGCTGGGCGAACACAGGCCGGTGCTGATCGGCTTCAACGAGCCGCCACCGGGCGTCGCGCTCCCGTACGGTCTGATCGGATGCCACGCCTACGAGGTCGTCTCCGTCGACGACACGGGCATGGTGGAGCTGCACAACCCGTGGGGCGACGAACACCCCGAACCGATGAACATCCGGGACCTGCTCGACATCCAGGGGCTGGACCCGGTGGTCGTCACACTGAAATGAGGGAGGAACGTGGCGGAGTCCACCAGGCTGCGACACGGGCGCAGGTACAGCCTGACCGCGGGACGGGTGGCGGTCGTGTTCCTCAGCGACCCGTCCGTCGACGGCCGGCCGGTACGGGCCGAGCTGTCCGTGGCGCCCTGGGGATCGGCCAGCCAGCGCGTCACGGTGGGGCTCGGTGACCGGTTCATGATCGGCGCCGAGACGTGGGTGCTGGACAACGTCCACAACATCGGCACGTACGAGTACGTCGTCTCGATCTCCAGGGTCTCCGATGAGCCGACCGGATAGCCGGCGCCGCGGGACGGCCCGCCCTGGCGGCGCCGCGACCCGACGCGGTGCGACGGTGGTGGTCCGGTGACCGCGGCGGTGGTGGACGTGACGCCCCTGGCCGACGACCGGGTGCGGGTGACGGTCGTCGACGACGAGGTGGCTTCCGCGTACCTGTTCGTACGGCACTCGGGCGGGCATCTCACCCTGGATCTGGAGAAGCGGTTCCACCGCGACTTCGGCCACCGCGAAGGTGCCCGCACGGCGCTGCTCGACACGGCGTGGCGCGCGCTGCGCGGCGAACCGTTGGACGTGCCGTTCAGGCTGCCGGACGATCCGCCCGGGTCGCGTCCCGCGGTGCCCACGCCGGTCCGGCAGATCGGCGCGACTGGACCCGACACGTACGAGGTCGTCTTCGACGACGGCGAGCGGGTCCGGTTCACCGCGACCGTCGGCGACGGCCTGCTGCTGTGGAGCACCAGACCGGAGTCGTTCCAGGTGGGCCCGCGCGGTGTCGCACCGGACACCCGCGCGGTGTACCGCGCCGTGCAGGAGTTGCACACGGCGCGCTCCGGCATGTCCGCGCGGACCACGCATCCGCTGGTCGAGCGGGCGATCGAGTGTGCCCGCGACGATCCGGCCGGACTGCGGTCCCTGATCGACTGGCCGGTCTCCGGGTTACGGCGTGTCGTCGGGGGCCTGACCGAGGTTCCGGAGCGGGACCGCGCGATGGTCGTGTCGTCGGGCCTGGACGAGCTGGACGCGGCCGCGGACAGCCCGGATCTGGTGGCAGATGTCCTGCGGCCGTTGGCGGCCCGGTTCGCCGCGGCCCGGGAGGTGCGCGTGGCCTCGCCCGGTCAACGGCAGCTCGCGCTGGCGGGCTGGCGGGTCCCCACGGTGCCGGCGGGGCTGACCGACGCGCAGGGCCGGCGGCTGTCCACCGTGCGGGACCGCACTGCGACGCTGGACGAGGTACTCGTACTCGTGGACGAACGGGACCAGCTGCCGGTGGCGCCGGTGCCGGGTACGGGTCTGCTGGCCGTGCGGCTGCCGGACTGACCGTGGGTGAACGAATGGGGTGTCGAATCGGTGGGCGCTGAGCTACGTGCCGTACGGTTCAGTGCCGCGGACCGGTACGAGGCGGTCTTCGAGGCCGACGACGGTCCGTTGACCGTTCCGTGCCGGCTGGTGGGACGGGGCGGCGGCGAACGGGTCGAGCCGACCGGCGACTGGCCCGAGGGCACGGACGCCGTCCAGGTGGAGCGGGCCTTACTGGCCCTGGCCGGGACGCGGTCGGCCGCCGAGGACGAGGCCGACCGAGGGTGGTTCGTGGAGGATCCACGGCACCCGGCCCGACGCGCCATCCAGGCCGCGCAACGGGGCGACCTCGACGAGCTGAGATCACTGATCGACTGGCCGCTCTCGGTGCTGCCGTCCCTGGCGGAGGGGCTGGACGGCCTGGACGACCGTTCCCGGGCCTGGGCGATCGGGTCGGCCCTGGCCGAGTTCGAGGCGGCACGGACCGACCGTGCTGCCGCCGAGGCACCGGTACGCAGCCTCGCGGTCCGGCTCGCGGGCGCTCTGCAGGTACGCTCCGCGTCGGTGGAGACCCGCCGGGGCGCGCTGCGACGGCTGCGGATCCCGGACGTCCCGGTGACCCTGCCGCCCGACGAACGGCACCGGCTGCGCGAGCTGTCGTCGCGGGCCACCGCGGTCACCGCGGTCGTGGTGGCTCTCGACGCGCGGGGCGAGGTACCGCTCGCGGTCGCACCCGACACCGGCCTGCTCGTGGTGCTGGTGTGAACGATGGATGGCGCGGCCGCCACCGGGAGCGGGCGGCGGGCGAACGGACGAGGGGTGTGAGGGGACGGCAATGACCGGTCAGGTGGGCATGAAGCACGGAATTCCCTCCGTGGTGGGGTCGGGGCGTGCCGGGGTCGGCTACGTCCGTTCCCCGGGATCCGGTGCGCCGACGGAGGTCGAGCTGACCGTCCTGGAGGAGGACGGCACCGAGCGGGACCTCACGCTGCATCCGGGTGACCGGTTCACCGTGGGCGACACGGAATGGGTGCTGCAGGGCGTGGACGATCCCGGCGACGCCGACTACACGGTGTGGGTCGCACCGGCATGACGGCGGCATCGTGACCACCAACCCCCTGCTCTGGACGACGGCTGTCCCGGAGGACACGGGTGGGCATCTCGCGGTGCTGCCGGACGGCAGGGTCCTGGTGTCCGGGCGACGGTTCGTCGCCGTCGTGCGCCCGGCCGGGGAGATCGACTGGCTGGTCGGGTCCACGGCCGGCGTGATCGGCGCTCCGGTCCTGCTCCCCGACGGGCACATCACCCGGTACGAGGACGGCGTGCTGGTGACCCGCGACCCCGGCTCCGGCGCGACCGTGGCCGGGTTCGACGCGCCGGGCCTCACCGGTGTGACGGCGACGGGGGACGGTGAACTCCTCTACGACTCCCGCGACGGGGACGGGACCCCATGGCTGCGTTGTTCGACCGCCGACGGGGCGCCGGAATGGTCGGCGCCGCTGGTGGGTCCGCCGCCCTCGGCTCCGGTGGTGACCGACCAGGTCGTGGTCGCGGACGGGCCGCTGCTGCGCGGGTACGACCGGGCCGGCGAGCCGTTGTGGATCGCCGGCGAGGGCGGGTTCGCCGCTCCCCGCTCCGCGCCGGGCACGGTGGCGGGCGGCACGGTCCGGGGCGGGCTGGTACCGCTGCCGGATGGGCTTCTCCTGACCGAACTGTCCACCCCGTCCGGTGCCGCCTTCCACGTCGTGGATCCGGGCCGCCGCACGGTACGGCCGCTGGGCCCGGCGCTGTCGGTGCGCGCGCCGGCAGCGGTGGTGGACGGGAGGCTGGCGCTGCTGGGCGCCGCCGAGGAACTCGAACGTGAGCAGTGGCTGGCCAGCGTCGTACTGGTCGAGACGTCGGGCACGGTCCGCTGGCGGCACCGGCTCGCGGCCGAGCCCACCGCGCTGCTCGGCGTCGCCGGCGGCCTCCTGGTGCTGGCGAGCCCGCCGGAGGACCGTTGGCAGCGGTACCACGGCTGGCAGGACCTGACGGACCAGTGTTTCGTGCGGTACCTGGACGGCACCGGGGAGCCGCGCTGGACGTGGCACCCGCCCGCGCCGCTGCCGTACCGGCCGGCGGCGGACCCGGCGGGCACCTGCTACGTCGCCGCGTCCGGCAGGCTTTACGCCCTGGACGGAAGGAGAACGGTATGACGAGGCTGGTGGCCCGGACCGTCCGGGAGGCGTACATCTATCTGGAGGCGACGCTTCCCGGGCAGGAGATCGTCGACTTCGAACGGGACTCCCGGCTGGACCGCACCGACCACGGCGGGTACGTGCTCCGTTTCGACGGCGTGGTGGACGGTGGCCGGGTCCGGGTGGACGTGGAGATCCCGCGCGACGACGAGACGGACGACGAGATCGGTGTCCGGTCGTACGGTCCGGGCCGGTCCACGCTGCTCGACGCCGGCCAGTGGTTCTACGTCGAGGTGGCCCGGGTGAACGTCGCGGTCGCCGATCTCGCGGCGTTGGGCGGCGCGGCCGCCACCGACCCGGTGTTCAACGGGATCGTCCGGGCCTGGGAGGCGGCCGCCGGCGCCGTGGACGAGATCGCCAAGTTCCTGCCCGAGGGCGCCGGGTCGGTGCCCGCCGACGCGTTCTGGACCGACGCGGGCCGACGGGCGCTGGAACTCCAGCCGGACGTGTTTCAGCGGGAGCGCATCGTACGGTCGCAGCGGCGTTACCGGCAGGAGATCACGGAGTTCACGGCCCGGCAGGGCTGACCGGCGCCGGTCGACGGGCGGTGGGTGGGCCTCGGCGCGGCCGGGCGACAAGCGACGGCTGGGTATCGTGGGGGCATGCTCGAGGCTCGGACCTATGCCGAGGCGCACCTGTACATGGACCTTCAGCAGTGCCGCTGCGGGGAGTACCGGTTCGATCGCGACCACATGACGATGCTGAACGGACCGCCGGACACCCTCACCATGCGCTTCGAGGGCGCGTGCGAGCGCTGCGGACGGCAACGTGGCTTCACCTTCCGGCTCCCGGAACACGCGGACCGGCCCACGACCGGCTACAGCTTCCGCGGCGACGGACCCTCGCGGTTGCTGGACCCCGGCCAGTGGTTCGCGGTGTCGGTGGCCCAGAGCGAGCTGAACGCCTACGTGCAGCAGCAGGTGAACCCGGACGAGGCGTGGCGGGACCCGGAGGCCTGGGAGGACATGGCCGAGTCGCTGAGCAACGCCGGCGACGCCGTGGCGGAGGCCTACCGGTTCGTGCCGGACGGCGCCGACGCGGTACCGGACGGGGCGGTCTGGAGCGAGTCGGGACGCGAGATGCTGGCCTCGCTCGGCGGGCCCCTCAGTACCGAACTGCTGGCCCGGCGCCGCGCCGAGTGCCGTACCGCGCTGGACGAGTTCGTCCAGCGCTACCCCGAACCTGAGGTCTGAGGGAGTGCCGGTGAGCGAGTCGGGATGGGACCGACTGGTGGACGGGTTGGCGGACACGCTGGCGGAGCTGCCGGAAGGCTCGGTGCTGACGCTGGTCGACGCCGCCGTCCCCGAGCGTGGCCACTACGCACGCTTCTTCCGGGAGGACTCCGTACAGGCGGAGATCTCGGCGAACCGGCACGTGGCACGGCCGCTGCGACTCCCGGCCGAGGCCGCGGAACGGCTGCGGGCCACCGGTTGGCACGATCCCGGCGACGACATCACCAACTGGTGGATCGACAGCCAGGACCTTGAGCTGTCCGCTCTGCTCGACGTCGCCGAGCGGACCGTCCACGCGCTGCGCGACGTCGTCGGCTTCGACGATCTACGGCAGCTCCGTTACCACGCCTGGTGCGACCCGTCCCCGGAGCCGATCGACCTGCCCGCGCTGGGCCTCGGTCACCTCGACGGCAGCCGGGCCGCGATCATGTTCGGTCTCCAGCATCCGAACGTCAGCTACTTCGTGTGGTACCGCGACGGTCGCCACACCGAACCGGCCGGGCTGCTGCGTCGGCGGCATGCCACCCCGTACCCGGTGGACGACGAGTTGGGCGCCGACGGTGTCTGGCGACCGACCGACTCCCTCGGCGAGGCGGACGACGGCGCGTTCGACTACGACCTCGAGCCGGTCACCGCGGAGCGGGCGGAGGCGATCGAACGGGAGTGGGCGGCGGTTCCCTCGGCCGTACGGATGGCCCGCGCGGCCGACGCCGAGCGC
>JBAUUM010000646.1:0-2568 GCA_049582705.1 Actinocatenispora sp. | reverse complement strand
GGCCACGGCCGGCGCGACCCGCGGGTCCAGGGCGCTCGGCACGATCTGGTCGGCGGTGCAGTCCGCGGCGACGACCTCGGCGATCGCCTCGGCGGCGGCGAGCTTCATCGCGTCGGTGATCCGGCTCGCCCGCGCGTCCAGCGCGCCCCGGAACACACCCGGGAAGGCCAGTACGTTGTTGATCTGGTTGGGGAAGTCGCTGCGCCCCGTGGCGACGACCGCCGCGTACTTGTGCGCGACGTCCGGGTGGACCTCGGGCGTCGGGTTGGCCAGCGCGAACACGATCGGGTCGGGCGCCATGCCGGCCACCGCGGACTCGGCGATCTGGCCGCCGGACACGCCGATCAGCACGTCGGCGTCCTGTAGCGCGTCGGCGATGCCGCCGGTGACGGCGCGCGGGTTGGTCTCGGTGGCCAGCATCGCCTTGACCTCGTTGAGGTCGCTGCGGCCGGTGTGCAGCACACCGCGCGAGTCGCAGACCACCTGGTCGACCACGCCGGCCGTGGCCAGCATCCGGGCGACGGCGACACCGGCGGCGCCGGCACCGGAGATGACGACCCGCAGCTTGCCGAGGTCACGGTCGAGCAGGTTGGCGGCGTTGCGCAGCGCGGCCAGTACGACGATGGCGGTGCCGTGCTGGTCGTCGTGGAACACCGGGATGTCGAGCAGGTCGTCGAGCCGGCGTTCGATCTCGAAGCAGCGCGGCGCGCTGATGTCCTCCAGGTTGATGCCGCCGAACGACGGGGCGATGGCGGCCACCGCCGCGACGATCTCGTCCGGGTCGGTGGTGTCCAGGCAGATCGGTACCGCGTCGACCCGGCCGAACTCCTTGAACAGCGCGGCCTTGCCCTCCATCACGGGCATCGCGCCACGCGGGCCGATGTCGCCGAGGCCGAGTACGGCGGTGCCGTCGGTGACGACGGCGACGGTGTTCCCCACCCACGTGTACCGGTAGTAGAGGGACTCGTCCTCCGCGATGGCGCGGGACACCTCCGCCACGCCCGGCGTGTACGCGCGGGCCAGATCCTCGGGTGTCGCCAGCGGCGTGGTCGCGGCCACGGCCAGCTTGCCGCCCTCGTGCAGCGAGAAGACGGGATCGTCGGTACGGATGGACAGTGCGGTCACGGACGGCTCCTTGCCGAGCAGGCTTCAGACGAGGGGCGCCACGGCGGTCAGCCGGACGTGCACACGTGGGCGTGGGTGACCCAGGGCGACGAGTGTACCCATATTTCACGCACCAGGCATGCTCAAACTCTCCTGCGGCTGTTGACCGGTCCCGTCGGTGCCGCACCTTCAGTTGATTCGCGTATACGTACGGTATAGGAATGCCGGCCCACGGGGGCGCCTGTTCGGCGGTCAGTGACCCCGGGGCTTCGCGCAGGGCTGTGCGCGAAAGGGCGGCCAGTAGCGCAGAACCACCCGACCGAGCACGTCCGCGGGGCCGTACCGGCGGGAATCGTCCGCGACCATCGGGTTGTCGCCCTCGATCCACCAGCCGTCGCCGTCCGGCCGTACCGCACGTTTCACCACCAGAAGGTCCCGCCGGGCCCGGAACCGGGCGATCACCACGTCGCCGGGCCGGATCCGCCCGACCGGGTACGCGAGCAGCGCGTCGCCGTCGCGCAGGGTCGGCACCATCGACGGCCCGGACACGCCGACGGCCCGCACCCGGGCCAGTACCCAGCCCGTGGCCGCGCCGGCGGCGACCACCGCCGCGCCGGCGGCCCACCGCCGCGAGAAGATCACCTCGAGACCGTAGCGTGCCGGACCCGACGGACCGGAGGGTGCCGGGCCCCGACGCTGTGTGTCCGGGGCGCAGCGGTCCGCCCACGCCGGCGCGTACCCGGGGATGAGCTACGTCGCACTGCCGCTTCGCCGGTTTCGGCAAACCGGGCAAGGGTAGGGTCCTGGGGTAGAGATCGAATAGGACGTGTGTCGCTACCGCATGTCAGTCACCGATCTCACCGGTGCGCGGATTGACCATCCGCGACCTCAGGAATCACGTTTGCTTTGACGGAGGACCGAATGCGACTGCCGCGTTTCCTCGCTCCTCGCCTTCTTGCCCGGGCACACTGCGACCTTCCGTGCGGTGTCTACGACCCGGCACAGGCGCGGATCGAGGCCGAGTCGGTAAAGGCGATTTGCGAGAAGTACCAGCAGAACGAGGACCCGGAGTTCCGCACCCGGGCGCTGCTGATCAAGGAGCAGCGGGCTGAGCTGGTCAAGCACCACCTGTGGGTGCTGTGGACCGACTACTTCAAGCCGCCGCACTTCGAGAAGTACCCGCAGCTGCACCAGCTCGTCAACGAGGCGACGAAGCTGGCCGGCGGCGGCGGTGGCTCGAAGGCGTCGACCGACCCGGCCGTCGCCGACAAGCTGCTCGGCAAGATCGACGAGATCGCCAAGATCTTCTGGGAGACCAAGAAGGCCTGACAGGGCCGGTCGGGCCGAGCGGAGAGCCGGCCGGGCCCGCGTCTCCGCCCACCCGCGTGGACGGAGACGACCGGGACCGCGTCGGCAACACGTTCGGTACGGCCCCTGGTCCACCGTCGTGCCGCTCCCGTGACG
>JBAUUM010000645.1:0-14095 GCA_049582705.1 Actinocatenispora sp. | reverse complement strand
GGCGACACGACGCACCAGGCGGAGTCCCAGTTCACCGAGCGCCGCGAGGTCACCGGCCGGGCCAGCCGGTCCGGGGACCGGTCGACCGGATCGCCCAGCCCGGCGCCGTCGCACCGGTCGCCGAGCGCGCACCCGTCGCCCGCCCAGCCCTCGCCCGACCGGACGTCGGCCGCGCCGGGCCCCAGCGTCGAGTCCACGCCGGCCGACCCGGAGGGTTCCACCGCGCACAAGTACGCGCACCAGGTGGTCGACCTGGTCAACGAGGAGCGGACCAAGGCGGGCTGCCCGGCGATGCGGAACGACGACCGGCTCGCCGACGCGGCGGTCAAGCACAGCAAGGACATGGCGCAGCGTGGCTACTTCGACCACAACACGCCGGAGGGCGTGACGCCCTGGGACCGGATCAAGGCCGAGGACTACCAGCAGCCCAGCGCGGAGAACATCGCCGCCGGCCAACCGACCCCGGAGGCGGTCGTCGAGGCGTGGATGAACAGCTCCGGCCACCGGGCGAACATCCTCAACTGCTCGTCGCGGGCCACCGGCGTCGGCTTCTACCACGGCGGCAGCTACCAGTACTACTGGACGCAGGACTTCGGCTACAACTGACCGTCCCATCGCAACTGCGTCGCGCCCGCCCTGTCGCATGCGCTCGTTGCCCTGCGTCGCGCCCGCTTGGCGTGCGGGCATTTTCCCGCTTTTTACGTTATGGCCGTATTCGCCAACGGTACAAAGCGGGAAAATGCCCACTTGGCGCGCTGCGAAAGGTACATTTTCCCGTTTTCTACCATTCGCTGAATGGTGCATAACGTAGAAAACGGGAAAATGTCAGCGCGTGGGGTCTGGGTCGGAATGGCAGCGCGTGGGGTCTGGGTCGGAATGTCAGCGCGCGAGGCAACGAGAAGTGTCAGCGCGCGGTATGACAAGAAATGCGAGCGCGCGGAGGCCTGGGCGGCGGAATGCCAATGCGCGGGGAACGGGATATGTCAGCGCCGCGCCGGTAAGGGTCGGCGCGCGTGGGAGCCTGCGGGGGTCAGCGGCCGACGGCGTAGCCCTGCATGCCGCGGGGGTTGGCCGCGGCGCGTAGGAAACCGGCGTCCGGGAAGTCCGCGTCGCGGCCGACGGCGGAGAGCCGGCCCAGGGTCCACGGTCCGGCCGCCTCGACCTCGTGGCCGCGCCGGCGCAGGTCGGCAAGGACGCCCGGGTCGACCCGATCCTCGACGAGCAGTACGCCGGGTCGGGCCGTACGGGGGTAGAACGAGCCCGGGAAGTGCGCCGAGTGGAAGTTCGGCGCGTCGATCGCCTCCTGCAACCCGAGCCCGCGGTGCACGAGGTACAGGAAGAAGTTCAGGCTCCACTGGTCCTGCTGGTCGCCGCCGGGCGTGCCGAACGCCAGGTACGGCCGGCCGTCGCGCAGCGCGAACGACGGCGACAGCGTGGTCCGGGGTCGGGCGCCGGGCCGCAGGGTGCTCGGCAGTCCGTCGGTGAGCCAGAACATCTGGCCGCGGGTGCTGAGGCAGAAGCCGAGCGCCGGGATCGTCGGCGAACTCTGCAGCCAGCCGCCGCTGGGGGTCGCCGAGACCATGTTGCCGTGCCGGTCCACCACGTCGAGGTGGCAGGTGTCGCCGGCGACCCGCCCGTCGGACTCGACGACCTGCTCGGCGTCGGAGTCCGGGAACGGTACGGTCGGCTCGCCCGCGCCGCCTTCGACGCCCCGGTCGGCGGGGCGCCAGGACGGCAGCCGCGGCGTCCGGCCGTCGGGTGAGCCGGGGCGCAGTTCGAGGTTGGAGTCCTCGCCGATCAACGCCCGACGGGCCGCGTTGTACTCGGTGCCGAGCAGCGTGGCCAGTGGCACGTCGGTGTGCCGGGGGTCGCCGTACCAGGCCTCCCGGTCGGCGAACGCCAGCTTCGCCGACTCGGTGACCAGGTGGACGAACTCGCTCTCGCTCGCGTCGGTCAGGTCGAAGCCGGCCAGCAGCGCCAGCTGCTGGAGGAACACCGGGCCCTGCCCCCACGGCCCGGTCTTGCACACCGTGTACCCGTGGTAGTCGTACGTGGCCGGCTCCTCCACGGTGGCCCGCCAGGACGCCAGGTCGTCGCCGCGCAGCAGGCCGGTGTGTTCGGTACCGGAGGTGTCACGCCACGGGCGCCCGGTGCAGAAACGGACGATCTCCTGCGCGACGAACCCCTCGTACCAGGACCAGCGGGCGGCGGCGAGCTCGCGTTCCCGGTTCGGTCCGTGCGCCTCGGCCTCGCGGACGATCCGCCGGTACGTGGCGGCCAGCGCCGGGTTGGTGAGCCGGGAGCCGGGCGCGGGCACCGAGCCGGACGGCAGCCACGCCGCCGCGGAGGTCGGCCAGTCGGCGGTGAACATGTCGGCGACCGTGCCGATGGTGTCGCAGATGCGGTCCAGCGCGGGGTAGCCGCGTTCGGCGTACCCGATGGCGGGTTCGAGCACGTCGCGCAGCCGCCAGGTGCCCCACCGTTCCAGCATCAGCAGCCAGCCGCCGAAGGCGCCGGGCACGACGGCGGGCAACATTCCGGTGCCGGGCACCAGGTCCAGCCCGAGCGAACCGAACGTGTCCAGGGTGGCCGCCGCCGGTGCGACGCCCTGTCCGCAGACCGTGGAGACCCGCTGGTCGGCCTCGCTCCACAGCAGGATCGGTACCTCGCCGCCCGGGCCGTTGAGGTGCGGTTCGACGACCTGGAGTACGAAGCCGGCGGTGACGGCGGCGTCGAAGGCGTTGCCGCCCCGTTCCAGCACGCTCATGCCGGCCGCCGAGGCGAGCCAGTGGGTGCTGGCGACCATGCCGTGATCGCCGGTCAGTTCCGGTCGGGTCGTGAACACGTGGTGGTTCCTCTCGGCGCGGTGGTGCCCTCGGGACGTGCGGGAGCTGCGTGCGCTCAGCGGAGCAGGGACGGTACGGACTCGCCGGTGACCAGGTGGCAGGCGACCGGGTGGTCCGGCGACCGGACCGCGTCGAGCGTCGGCACCACGTCGGCGCACCGGTCGATCGCGACCGGGCACCGGGTGTGGAACCGGCAGCCGGACGGCGGGGCGACCGGGGTGGGGATCTCCCCGGTGAGCAGGACCCTGCGACGGGACCGCTGCGCCGCGGGGTCGGGCACCGGTGCCGCGGACAGCAGCGCCTGCGTGTACGGGTGCTGCGGGTCGCTGAAGATGCCCTCCCGGGTGCCGGACTCCACGATCTTGCCCAGGTACATCACGGCGATGCGGTCCGCCACGAACTCCACCACGGACAGGTCGTGCGTGATGAACAGGCAGGAGAAGCCGAGGTCGCGCTGCAGGTCGGCGAGCAGGTTCAGCACCGATGCCTGGACCGAGACGTCCAGCGCGGACACCGGCTCGTCCGCGATGACCAGCTTGGGGTTGCAGATCAGCGCCCGGGCCAGACCGACCCGCTGGCGCTGGCCACCGGACAGCTCGTGCGGGTACCGGTTGCGCATCTGGGCCCGCAGCCCGACCCGTTCGAGCATCTCGCAGACCCGGACCGTGGCGTCGTGGCCGGTGGCGATCCGGTGCTGCCGCAGCGGCTCCGCGACGATCTGCCCGATCGTGAACCGGGGGTTCAGCGACGAGTACGGGTCCTGGAACACGATGTGCAGGTCACGGCGGAGCGACCGCATGTTTCGCCGGGACAGCCGGGTGATGTCCCGGCCCTGCAGGCGTACCGTCCCGGCGGTGGGGTCGGTCAGCCGCAGGATGCACTTGCCGACCGTCGACTTTCCGCTGCCGGACTCGCCGACCAGTCCCAGCACCTCGCCGGCGCCGATGGTCAACGACACGCCGTCCACCGCGTGCACCCGGCGACCCCGGCCGGCCGGGTAGTGCTTGACGAGGTCCGTGACCTCGAGTACGGGCTCAGGCATCGGCCACCTCCACAATGGACCCGTTCGGGTGGAAGCAGGCCGCCCGGTGCTCCGGTCGCAGCTCGTCGAGCAGCGGTCGGCGGGCCGTGCAGTCGTCCTGGGCCTGCGGGCAGCGTGGTTGGAACGGGCAGGCGTCCCGGTCGTCGGACGGCCGGGGCACCATGCCCGGGATCTCGTGCAGCCGTCGGCGGCCGTCCGCGTCGTCGGTGGCGGCACCGGGCAGCGCACCCAGCAGCCCCACCGTGTACGGGTGCAGCGGCCGGGCGAACAGCTCGCCCACGTGCGCCTGTTCGACGATGCGTCCCGCGTACATGACGGCCACCCGGTCGGCGATGTCCGCGACCACCCCGAGGTCGTGGGTGATCAGCAGGATCGAGGTGCCGAGCCGGTCCCGCAGCTCGCGGAACACGTCGAGTACGCCGGCCTGGATGGTGACGTCGAGGGCGGTCGTCGGCTCGTCGGCGATCAGTACCTTCGGCTCGCACGCCACCGCGATGGCGATCATCACCCGCTGCCGCATACCGCCGGACAGCTGGTGCGGGTACTCGCCGAGCCGTCGGAGCGCGTCCGGGATGCCCACCAGGTCCAGCAGCTCCGCGGCCCGGGTACGGGCCGCGGAGCGGGACATCCGCTCGTGCCGGCGCAGCATCTCGGTGATCTGGAACCCGACCGTGAACGACGGGTTGAGCGAGGTCATCGGCTCCTGGAAGACCATGGAGACGTCCCGGCCGCGGACCGCCCGCAGGTCCCGCTCGGACCGGCCGACGAGTTCGGTGCCGGCGAGCCGCACCGAACCGGCCAGGTCGGTACTGTCCGGCGGCAGCAGCTGCGGCACGGACATGGCGGTCACGGACTTGCCGGACCCGGACTCGCCGCAGAGGGCGACGATCTCACCCTCGTCGAGGGTCAGCGACACGTCCTTGACCGCGGGCACCGGTCCGTCCTCGGTACTGAACGTCACCCGCAGTCCGGTGATCTCCAGCAGGGGCGTGGTACTCATCGGGCG
Organism: Actinocatenispora sp.; assembly: GCA_049582705.1. Lineage (GTDB taxonomy): Bacteria > Actinomycetota > Actinomycetes > Mycobacteriales > Micromonosporaceae > Actinocatenispora. The sequence continues at coordinate 9,201 of JBAUUM010000645.1, read as the reverse complement.
CTCCGGGGGTCGATGACGTCACGCAGGCCGTCGCCCAGCAGGTTGAACCCGAGCGTGGTCAGGGCGATCATCACGCCGGGCCAGACCGCCAGCCACGGCGCCTGGGACAGGAACTGCTGGGCGCCGGTGAGCATGACGCCCCACGACGGTGTGGGCGGCTGCACCCCGAGACCCAGGAAGGAGAGGGTCGCCTCGCCGATGATGGCCCCGGGGATGGCCACGGTGGCCTGCACGATGAGCGCGTTGATCGAGTTGGGCAGCACGTACCGGAACAGGATCGTGCCGTCCCGGGCGCCGTCGGCGATGGCACCGGACACGAAGTCCTGCTCCCGTACGGCCAGGACCTCGCCGCGGGTGATCCGGACGACCGCCGGGATCTGCGAGACCCCCAGCGCCAGGATGACGTTGCGCAGCGACGGGCCGAGGATCGCGGCCAGTCCGACCGCGAAGACCAGGAACGGGAAGGCCAGTACGACGTCCACCGCGCGCATCACCACGGAGTCGAGGTAGCGCCGGTAGAAGCCGGCGACCAGGCCGATCGGGATGCCGATGACCATGGCCAGCAGCACCGACAGCACGCCCGCCTCCAGCGACACCCGGGCACCCGACGCGATCCGGGTGAGCTGGTCACGGCCGAGGTCGTCGGTGCCGAGCAGGTGCTGGGCCGACGGCGCGGCCAGTACGTCGCCGAAGTCCAGCGCGGTCGGGTCGCCGAGCAGCGCCGGCCCGAGGAGCGCCAGCAGCAGGAACAGGACCACCAGTCCGAGCCCGGTGACCGCCATCGGGCGACGCCGGAACCGGCGCCACATCCGCCGCCACCGCTCGGAGCGGCCGCCCTCGCCGGCCGCCACCGTGGCGGACTCGACGGGCGTCAGTACGTCAGCCATCAGTGGCTCCCGCCAGTCGGATCCTCGGGTTGAGCACCGCGTACGCCACATCGACGAGCAGGTTGATGACGATGTAGCCGACCACCGTGACCAGGACGACCGCCTGGATCACCGGGTAGTTACGGGTCAGCACGGCGTCGACGGTGAGTTTGCCGAAGCCGGGGATGACGAATATCTGTTCGGTGACCACGGCGCCGGAGATCAGGCTGCCCAGCTGCAGGCCGAGCACGGTCACCACCGTGGTGAGGCTGTTGCGCAGCGCGTGCACGCCGATCACCCGGGTGCTGGACAGCCCCTTGGCGCGCGCGGTGCGCACGTAGTCGGCGGACAGCGCGCCGAGCATCGCCGACCGAGTCTGCCGCATCAGGATCGCGGCGAAGCCGGTGCCCAGCACCAGCGCCGGTAGGATCATCCGGTGCAGGTTCTGCACCGGGTCCTCGGCGAGCGGCACGAAACCGGACGCGGGCAGGATCCGCAGCTTCACCGCGAACAGCAGGATGGCCAGCAGGCCCAGCCAGAAGTGCGGTACCGACAGGCCGACCAGGCCGAAGCCGGTCGCCGCGTAGTCGGCGGCCTTGCCGCGTCGGGACGCGGCGATGGTGCCGGCGACGATGCCGATCACGATGGCGACCAGCATGGCCAGTACGGCCAGCTCCACGGTGACCGGGATGCGCTCGGCCAGGATGTCGCCGACCGGCAGCTTGTCCTGGGTGGACGTGCCGAAATTGCCGGTGACCAGCTGCTTCAGATAGTCCACGTACTGCGTGGGCAGCGGCTTGTCCAGCCCGTACTGGTGTCGGATCGAGGCGATCACCTGCGGCGTGGCATTCTCGCCGGCGAGCACCTGCGCGGGGTCGCCGGGCAGCGCACGTACGCCGAGGAACACCACGATGCTGGCGAGGAACACCACGATCACGGCGGCGCCGGTCCGGCGTGCGAGGAACCAACCCATCTGCAACGACCTACTTCGCGTATCCGGCGGAGGTGAACCGGGGGATGCCGTCTGCGTAGTACCGGATGCCAGCGATCTGCGCGCTGGTGCCCAGGAAGTACCGCTCGTGGTAGAGGTAGATCAGCCCGGTGATCTGCCGCTCGCGGTCCATCGCCTTGCGGTACAGGCGGGTGCGCTCGGCTTCGTCGGTGGTCGCCGCGGCCTGGTGTACGGCGTTGTCGATGACCGGGTCGTGCAGGCCGCTGTAGTTGTTCGAGCCGCCGCTGGTGATCAGGTCGTTGATGTCGCCGTCCGGGTCGACCCGGCCCGACCAGCCGACCTGGATCACGTCGTACTTGCCGTTGCGGGCCTGGTTGAGCGCGGTGACGAACTCGGTGGGCCGCACGGTGACGGCGAACCCGGCCTCCTTGGCCATGGCCTGGATGACCTGGCCGAGCCGTTCGGAGACGCTGTCGGCGCTCACCAGCAGGCTGACCGGCACCGGCCCCTTGACGCCCGACCGTTTGACGAGCGTACGGGCCCGCGCGAGGTCCCGGGTCGGGCATCGCAGGCTGCTGTCGCGGTACTTGTTGTGCCGGGGCAGCGGCGAGCAGTCCGGGTCGTACAGACCGTTGAACACGACCCGGTTGATCACGTTGCGGTCCAGCGACAGTTCGAACGCCTTGCGCAGCGCGGGATGGGTGGCCAGCGGTGTGTTGACGTGCCCCGGCGGTTTGGTGGCGCCGTGCGCGTTGGCCGTGTTGATGGTGAGCCCCTGGTAGCCGAGGCCCCCGCCGGGCAGGATCTTGAGGCTGGAGTCGGCGGTCAGGTTGCCCACGTCGGTGGTGGCGACCCGTTCGGCGACCTGGATGTCGCCGGACTGCAGGTTCGCGGAGCGGACGTTGGCGTCGGTCACGATCTTGTAGACGATCTTGTCCAGCTTGACCTTCGCGCGGTCGTAGTACGACGTGGACCGGCCGAGCACGATCTGGTTGCCGGAGGTGCGGCTGAGGAACTTGAACGGCCCGACGCAGACCGGGTGCGCGCCGAAGTTCTTGCCGTAGTGGTCCAGCGCCTTCGGCGACATGACCATGCCGGCCCGGTCGGCGAGCTGCGCGGAGAGGGGCGCGAACGGGCGGCTCATCGAGATCCGGATGGTCCGGCTGTCGACGACGGTGACGCTGCGGACCGCGCCCAGTTCGCTCTTGCGTGAGGACGTCGGCAGGGTCAGGTCGCGGTCCAGGGACTTCTTGACCGCGGCGGCGTCGAACGGGGTCCCGTCGTTGAACCGGATCCCGTCGCGCAGCGCTATGGTGGCGGTCTTTCCTCCGTCGGACATCTTCGGCAGCTTCGCGGCCAGCTGCGGCACGATCTTCAGGTCCGCGTTGACGTCGTAGAGCTTCTCGCAGAAGTTCGCGAACACCTCGCGGGCGACGAACGTGTTGGCGGTGGTCGGGTCGAGCGCGTCGGGGTCCTCGGAGAGTGCGACGGTGAGGGTTCCCCCGTTGCGCACCGGCCGGTTGTCCGGCTTCGCGGTGTCGGACATGTTGGCGCCGGTGCTGGTGGCGCTTCCGGAACAGCCGGACGCGGCGAGTGGCACGGCCAGGGCGAGCGCGGTGAGTCCGACGACGAGTCGGCGACCGGGCCGGCGGATGAGCATGAAGGCTCCTGGGGCAGGGGGTGCACTACGCCACATCAGTACAGGCGTTTTCTGTATACAGGATCCGGCTCGTACCACCAGGGGAGTCCTGGCATGTGGGATATCCGCAGGTGGCGGGCCCGATGGGCGGAACCGTGGTGACGTCGGGTCAGGTGGCGGCGACGCGCACGGAGTCCTCGCCCGCGATGTGCGCCAGGTACGAGCGGCGCGCCGCGGCCACGTGTGCCACCGCGAGCGCCTCCGCGGACTCCTCGTCGCCCGCCGCGATCGCCTCGTAGATGCCCTCGTGCTCGACCAGCGAATCGCCCGCCCGGGTGTACGCGGTCTGCAGGAACACCCACTGCGCGCGGTGCAGCAGCGGACCGACCAGCAGGTGCAGGTGTTCGTTTCCGGACGCGACGGCCACGGCCGTGTGGAACCGCGTGTTCAGCTCGGCGACCGTGCCCACCGCGCTGTGGTCGACCGCTCCCCGCTGCTCGTCCAGCAGGGCACGCAGCCGCGTCGTGGTCGCCGGCGACCGACGCCGCGCGGCCAACCGGGCGGCGAGCCCCTCCAGCGCCATCCGGATCTCGAACAGCTCCTCGGCGTGGGCCGGCCGCGGTCGGGCGACCGCCGCGCCGCGCCGCGGCGTGACCTCGACCAGTCCCTCGGTGGCCAGCACCCGGATGGTCTCGCGGACCGGGTTGCGGGACACGCCGAGCTCCTCGGCGAGCCGGTCCTCGACGAGGCGTTCACCGGGCTCGAGGGCACCGGTGAGGATCCGCTGGCGGATCTCGTGCGTGACGAGATCGCGGAGCGGCAGGTGCGCGGAGCCCAGGGTGTTGTCGGTCATGATGTGGATACCGTATTCAATCTGCGCCAGTCCGGGTACTCAACCGTCCGCATTGTGGACCACACCCCGCTGTCACCGGTACCTGCCCCCGTCCCGTCGTGCGTTACCGTCAACGACTGACCGCGTCGAAGCGAAGCCGGTGTGAATCCGGCGCTGTCCCGCAACTGTGATGCCGCGTGATCTCCCACGCGGACGAGCCAGGTCGCCTACGGCCGCGTCGCGAACCGCGCTTGCGAGGAACGGGCGCTCCGCACGACAGCTCCTGTCGGCGACAGCCGTTCCCGACCGACAGGAGGACCCTCATGCACAGACCCCGTCGAACCCTGCGCCGACTCACCCCGGTGGTGGCGCTGGCCGCGCTGCTGGCCGTGGCCGGCTGCGGCTCCGGTTCCACCGGTGACCACGACGCCGGTACGGCCGGCACGGCGGGCGGCAGCTTCCCCGTCACCGTGCACGGCACCGCCGGCTCCGTGACGCTCAAGCAGCGCCCCACCACGATCGTCTCGCTGTCGCCGACCACGACCGAGATGCTGTACTCGATCGGCGCGGGCAAGCAGGTCAAGGCCGTCGACGACCAGTCGGACTACCCGGCCGACGCGCCCCGTACCAAGCTGTCCGGCTTCAAGCCCAACGTCGAGGCGATCGCCGGCTACCGCCCCGACCTGGTGGTCCTGTCGTACGACTCCGGCGACGTGGCGACCGGGCTGGAGAAGCTGAAGATCCCGGTCTACGTGGCCAGCGCGGCCCAGAAGCTGACCGACGGCTACCGGCAGATCACCGACCTGGGCGCGCTGACCGGTCACGCCGGCGGCGCCGCGAAGACCGTCCGCACCATGAAGGACGGCATCGCCAAGGCCGAGCAGGGCCTGCCGAAACGCAAGATGGCGCTGCGCTACTACTACGAGCTGGACCCGCAGCTGCACACCGCGACGTCGAAGACCTTCGTCGGCGCGCTGCTCGCCCCGCTCGGCCTGGCCAACGTCGCCGACACGGCGGACAAGGACGGCACCGGCTACCCGCAGCTGTCCAAGGAGTACCTGGTCAAGTCGAACCCGGACCTGATCTTCCTGGCCGACACCAGGTGCTGCAGCCAGTCGGCCGCGTCCGCCGCGAAGCGCCCCGGCTGGAACACCCTGACCGCCGTCGGCAAGAAGCGCGTGTACGGGATCGACGACGACATCGCCTCCCGCTGGGGCCCGCGGGTGGTCGACCTGGTCCGCGTCGTGGCCGGTGCGGTCAAGTCGGTACCGGCGAGCTAGCACGGTGCTGCGGCAGCGGTCGGTCGACCCGACGCCGGACCCGGGCGCGCCGTCCCGGGTTCGGCGTACCGGGTCAGCCCGGATCGGTCGGGCCGGGTCCGGTCACGTCGGACCGGCCCGGCTGAGGTTCCGGTGGGTACTCGTCGGGCTGGTCGCCGTCCTCGTCGCGCTCGTCGCCGGCCTGGCCGTCGGGCCGGTGACGCTCGCCCCCGGGGACGTCGTCACCGACCTGCTGCACCACGCGTTCGGCACGCCGACCGCGATGGAGCCGCGGGACGACGCGATCCTCTGGCTGCTGCGGCTGCCCCGGGTCGTGCTCGGCCTGCTGGTCGGCGCGATGCTCTCGCTGGCCGGCGGCTGCTACCAGGGGGTGTTCCGCAACCCGCTGGCTGACCCGTACCTCCTCGGGGTCGCCGCCGGTGCCGGGCTGGGCGCCACGACGGCGATCGTCGCACGGCCCGGGTCGACCGTGACCGCGCCGCTGCTGGTGCCGCTCGCGGCCTTCGCGGGCGCGCTGCTCGCCGTCGGCGTCACGTACCTGCTCGGCATGTCCGGCTCCCGCCACCAGGCGACCGCGACGCTGCTGCTGGCCGGGGTGGCCGTGGCGGCGTTCTGCACGGCCATCCAGACCTACCTCCAGCAGGCCAACACCGACACGATCCAGGAGGTGTACTCCTGGCTGCTCGGCCGGCTCGACACCTCCGGCTGGCACCAGGTGCTGGTCCTGCTCCCGTACGTGCTGGTGACCTCCGTGGTGGTGCTCGCCCAGCGGCGGTCCCTGGACGTGCTCGGCGTCGGCGACGAGGAGGCCGCCAGCCTGGGCCTGCACCCCCGACGGGTGCGGATCGTGCTGATCGTCGCGGCCACCCTGGGCACCGCGGCCGCCGTGTCGGTCAGCGGCCTGATCGGGTTCGTCGGGATCATCGTGCCGCACGCGGTACGGCTGGTGGCCGGTGCCAGCTACCGGGTGATCCTGCCGCTGTCCCTGCTGTTCGGGGCCGCGTTCCTGACGCTGGCCGACCTGGTCGCCCGGATGCTGATGTCCCCGGCGGAGATCCCGATCGGCGTGGTGACCGCGTTCTTCGGCGCGCCGTTCTTCGTGGTGGTTCTGCGTACCAGCCGGCGGGTGACGGTGTGACCGGGGCGGCGCTGTCCGCGCGGGGCGTCGGCGTACGGATCGGTCCGGCGACGCTGCTGTCCGATGTGGACGTCGACGTGGCGCCCGGTGAGTGGCTGACGGTCATCGGGCCCAACGGCGCCGGCAAGTCCACCCTGCTGCGGGCGCTCGCCGGGCTCGCCGCGCACGACGGCACGGTACGGATCGACGACGTACCGGTGGAGCGGCTGCACCGACGCACCCGGGCCCGGCTGATGGCGCTCGTGCCGCAGACCCCGGTGGTACCGCCGGGGATGTCGGTGCTCGACTACGCGCTGCTCGGCCGGACCCCGTACATCCCGCCGCTGGGCCGGGAGAGCGGCACCGACCTCGACGCCGTGCACCGGGTCCTGGACCGGCTGGACCTCACCGGGCTGGCCGGCCGGGAACTGTCCACATTGTCCGGTGGCGAACGGCAGCGGGTCTACCTGGCCCGGGCGCTGGCGCAGGGCGCCGGGCTGCTGCTGCTCGACGAGCCGACCACCGCCCTGGACATCGGACACCAGCAGGACGTACTGGAACTGGTGGACGAGCTGCGCACCGCCACCGACGGCACCGCCGCGCTCACCGTGGTCGCCACCATGCACGACCTGTCCGTGGCGGGCGAGTACGCGGACCGGATCCTGCTGCTGTCCGGCGGGCGGGTCGCCGCGGTCGGCACGCCGGCCGAGGTACTCACCGCGGAGCTGCTGTCCCGGCACTACCGGGCCTCCGTGCGGATCATCGACGGCGCGCGCGGACCGCTGGTCGTACCCACCCGTGGGGAGCGCTGAGTAAGCCGGCTCACCCGCCCGGATCGAAACCGCCCCCTGGCACGAAACGTGGATTCGGCGACCCGGTGCGAAGTTCACCATCGGGAGGTACGGCAGTCCACGCACGACCAGCGAGGTGAGAGTGATGTCCGCGACACAGGGCAGTACCGGGGGCGTTCGGCGGTCCGCACGGTTGGCGCCCGCAGCCCCTCGGCAGCGCGGTGGCCTGGGCATACGTCCCGGTGTGAACCCCGATCTCTTCTCCTCGCGCCGCGCCCTGGAGTTCGTCGCCGGCGCATTCGTCTGGCGCTGACGGCGCGACCGCGTCACGATCCGCGGCCCTGTCCCGTCCTGCTCGTGGAACCAACAACGAGAGGCGGAGACGATGACCCATCGGATCGTGGTGCTCGGCGCCGGGTACGCCGGGCTCACCGCAGGTCGACGGTTGGCCCGTGCCACCAAGAGCAGAGATGTCCGGATCGACCTTGTCAATGCCACGCCGTCCTTCGTGGAGCGGGTGCGGCTGCACCAGCTGTCCGCCGCCACCGGCACGGTCGAACGCCCGCTGGCCGAGATCGTTTCCGGCAGCGGGATCCACGTCACGGTCGGCCGCGTGGTCGGCCTGGACGCCGGCGCGAGGACCGTGGCCGTCGACCGCGGCGGTGACGCCGGGCGGGACACCCTGGACTACGACACCCTCGTGTACGCGCTCGGCAGCCGTACCGCCGTGCGTTCCGTGCCGGGCGTCGCGGAGCACGCGTACACGCTGGACGGGGCGGACGGCGCGGGGCGCCTGGCCGGTGCGGTCGACCACATCGCCACCAGCGGTGGCAACGTGGTGGTCTGCGGCGGCGGCCTGACCGGGGTGGAGGCGGCCGCGGAACTTGCCGAGGCGCGCCCGGAGCTGCGGGTCACGCTGGTCACCAGCGGCGAGATCGGGCACAGCCTGTCGGCGACGGCCCGGGCGTACGTCCGGCAGGTGTACCAGCGGATCGGCGTTCGGCTGCTGGAACAGCGCCGGGTCAGCAGCGTGACCGCGTCGGCCGTACTGCTGTCGGACGGCACCGAGGTGCCCGCCGACGCCACGGTGTGGTGCGGCGCCTTCGAGGTGCCGGGACTGGCCCGGGACGCCGGGTTGGACGTCGAGTCCAGTGGCCGGATCCGGGTCGACGAGACGCTGCGTTCGCTGTCCCACCCGGACGTGTACGCGGTGGGCGACGCGGCCTCGGTGCCGCTGCCCTGGGGGCCGCAGCGGATGTCCTGCCAGGCGGGCGCACCGACCGGCAGCCACGCTGCCGACGCGATCGTCACGCGGCTGGCCGGCGGTGAACCGGTGCCGTTCCGGTTCCGGTACGGCACCCAGTGCGTGAGCCTCGGCCGCCGGGACGGGCTCATCCAGTTGGTGCACGCCGACGACAGCCCGTCGAGGATCGTCGTCACCGGGCGGATCGCGGCCCGGATCAAGGAACTCATCTGCCGCAGCGCGGCGTGGTCCGCCACGACCGGCCGGCTCTCCGACCGTGCGCTCTACCCGTGGCCGTACGCCCCCGCCGTGCGGCGCGTCCAGCCGCAGGTCCGCAGCGTCGTCAGCACATCCGAACACTGAGCAGGTTGGGCGCGACATCCACGGAACCGGGACGCGCCCGTCGCCCCGGCAACCGGTCAGCACCGGGACCCGCCCTGGGCGGCACGCGGGATCCGCTGAGACAGGACCGGCCGTGGCG
>JBAUUM010000644.1:0-2451 GCA_049582705.1 Actinocatenispora sp. | reverse complement strand
CCCGGATGCGGGGGCGGCGGCGGCCGGCCCGGCGACCAGCGTGCCGGCGAGAGTGGTGAGGACGAGGCCGATCGTGGCGAGGGCACGGGCCGGATGCGCGGGTCTCATGGGGCGTCTCCCTGCGGGGGATGGGGTCGCCGTTCGACGCGTGGGCGCGGGCTGGCGGCGATCGGTGCGGTACGCGGCCAGTGGGGGAGCTGCGCACCGTGGTCGGCTGACGTTAACGCTATCTCTCCGGACGTGGCAAGGCTTGGCCGCCACGAATCGTCGAACCTGCAGTACAAGCACCATGCTCGACTCCGCATCGGAGCGGAACGGCTGCGGCGAGTTGAGATAACGCTAACGTCGCCACGTCACGCGACGGTCGGGCGGCGGGCAGCAGGACGAGCACGCCGACGGTTCGAGGCTGGGGAGAAGCGCGAGCACGCGTACGGCCGGCGTGCGGTGCTCGCACGCCGGCCGTGGTTGCCGGGACCCGGTCGCTCAGGGGCCGACGAACAGCGCCGCGGCCCGCCAGTCCTTCCCGTCGTGCGACGGGCCGGAGACCGTGCTGCCCGACCCGGTCGGCAGGCCGCCCGAGACCTGGTACCGGACCAGGTTGCCGGCCGTGTCCACCCGGTACCACCAGGAGCCGGCGGCGAACATGCCGCGGGCGCTGCCGAACGTACCGAGGCCCTGGTGGCGGTCGGCGCCGATCGCGCCGCTGTCCGGATCGAACCAGCGCCAGTACAGCGACGAGCTGCCGGACAGGGTGTAGCAGAGCCGGCCCGCGAGGTACGTGACCGAGGTGACCGACCCCAGCTCGGTGAAGAAGCCCGACGGCACCCCGCGGTACGTCTGCCCGCTGCCGGTGGACACGTCGTCCCAGTACGCGTCGTGGTACGGGTCCAGGGTCTGCGCGGCGCCCAGCGTGTCGCCGTCGAAGCCGCGCCGGGTCAGCGTGCCGGCGGAGTCGACGCTGTACAGGTCGCCGCCGGCCCAGAACGCGCCCCGCGTCCGGTGCCAGGCGGTGCCGTCGCCCGCGGGCACGGCCACCGTCGGCCCGACCGTGGAGCCGCCGTCGTAGCTGCGCGACACCAGCGTGTCCGACGTGCCGCCGGGCGAGGCGAGGTACACGGTGCCGGGCAGTCCGGCCGTGCCGGTGCCGTGCGGTGCCGTCCCGCCGCGCAGCGGGTAGAAGCCGACCCGTTCCCGCCGGTACTGGAAGTTGCCCAGATAGTCGGTGTCGTACCCGAGCCACAGGCCGTCCGGCGTCGGGTAGAGCGCGGTGATGCCGAACCCGCGCGGGTTGCGCCCGCCGTTCCACGCGTCCGGCAGGCCGCTGGCCGGCTCGAGCGCCGCGATGCTGGCCCGCCCGATCGCGCCGGCGCCGGCCGAGTCGTGCCCGGCGGTGTTGTTCAGCCACCGGAAGTGGCCGCCCACGTACACGGCCTGTTCGGTGATCGCGGTGGACAGGAAGGTGTCGCCGCCCGAGTGCGTGACCCAGGTGGGTGCCACGTCGGCGCCGGCGGCTGCGGTCTCCCACCTGCTGACCGAGTCGCAGAGGTCGGTTCCGGCCGGTCCGCCGGTCGCGGCGACCACGAAGTACCTGCCGTCCGGGGAGACGGCGACGTCGCGTACCCAGGAGTCGAACGCGGACCGGTTGCAGGCCGCCCCGAACGACGTGGTGGCGAAGCCGGCGTCGACCCGGGCCGAGCCGGTGTCCAGCGTCAGCCGGACGATCTGGTCGTGCGGCGAGCCGTTCGCGGTACGGAAGTTCCCGATGACCAGCATCGTGTGCCGGTCGGGCGTGACGGCCCAGGACTCGGCGCCGACGGTGCCCTTCGCCCCGCTGCCGTCGTAGTTGTGGTGTCCCTCCAGCTGCACGGTCAGGTAGTCGTCCAGCGCGCCGGTGTCGGGGTCGAGGCTCGCCAGGCCGGAGCGGTCCGCCCCGTCCACGGTGTGGAACGTGCCGCCGAGCAGCAGATGGCCGTTCACCAGGGCAAGCCGGTGCACGATCCCGTTGACGTACGGCGGGTCGAAGGAGCGCACCAGCGAGCCGTCGGCGAGCCGGAGCAGCGCCACGCCCTTCTGCGCGACGCCGTCGACGGTGCCGAACTGCCCGCCGATGTACACGGTGCCGGCGGTGGGGCCGGGCAGCAGCGCGTCCACCTCGCCGTTCACCGTCGGCGCGAACGTCGTGGCGAGCTTCCCGTCGTCATGGCCGAAGCCCAGCAGGTACGGCCGGGACTGCACGGTGTCGCTGTCGGCGCTGCTGGCCTGGGTGAAGGTGCCGCCGGCCAGCATCAGGTCGCCGATCTGCAGGATGGCGTGCACCTCGCCGTCGTGGATGTCGGGCGTGGTGGCGACCGGCCGGTCCCGGACGAGACTGGTGTGCCCCGGTCCGGCGGCGAGCGGTGCAGCGGCCGACCGGGCGGCGTACGGCGTGCCACCCGGGGACCGGTCACCGGC
>JBAUUM010000643.1:0-1728 GCA_049582705.1 Actinocatenispora sp. | reverse complement strand
GCCGGTGACCGTGGACGTCACCGACGCCGACGCGGTCGCGGCCGCCGTCGCCACGACCGTACTGGCCTTCGGCGGCCTCGACCTGGTGGTCAACAACGCCGGCCTGTCGATCTCGAAGCCGCTGCTGGAGACCACCGAACGGGACTGGGACCTGCAACACGACGTGATGGCGAAGGGGTCCTTCCTGGTGTCACGCGCCGCCGCGCGGGTCCTGGTCGACCAGGACATCGGCGGCGACATCGTCTACATCGCCTCCAAGAACGCCGTGTTCGCCGGTCCCAGCAACATCGCCTACGGCGCGGCCAAGGCCGACCAGGCGCACCAGGTGCGACTGCTCGCCGCCGAACTCGGCGGGTACGGCATCCGGGTCAACGGCGTCAACCCCGACGGCGTGGTCCGCGGCTCCGGCATCTTCGCCCAGGGCTGGGGCGCCGAACGCGCCAAGGTGTACGGCGTGCCCGAGGAGGAACTCGGCGCCTTCTACGCACAGCGCACCCTGTTGAAGCGGGAGGTGCTGCCCGAGCACGTCGCCGCCGCCGTGTTCGCGTTGACCGGCGGCGACCTCAGCCACACCACGGGGCTGCACATTCCCGTCGACGCCGGCGTCGCCGCCGCGTTCCTGCGATGAACGGCGGACCAGCGGCGCTGCGGCTCGCCGCCGTGGATCTCGGCGCCACCAGCGGTCGGGTCATGGTGGCGACGGTCGCGCCGCCGGACCGGCTCGACCTCGAGGAGGTGTACCGCTTCGAGAACGGCCCGGTGAGCGTGCACGGGCACCTGCGGTGGGACATCGACGCCATCCGCCGCGAGGTCTCGGCAGGTCTGCGCGCGGCCGGCCCCGTCGACGGCATCGGCATCGACTCGTGGGCCGTCGACTACGGCCTGCTCGACTCCGCGGGCGACCTGCTCGGCGACCCCTACTCGCACCGCGACGCACGTACCGACGGGGTGCCGGAACGGGTACTGGCCACGCTGCCGGAGGCCGAACTGTACGCCACCACCGGCCTGCAGCGGCAGCCGTTCAACACCCTCTACCAGCTCGTCTCCGAGCTGCCGCTGCCCGCCGAGGCGACGACCATGCTGCTGATCCCGGACCTGCTCGGCCACTGGCTGACGGGCGTCGTCGGCGCGGAACGGACCAACGCGTCGACCACCCAGCTGTACGACGTCCGCGACCGCACCTGGGCGACGGCGCTGGCCGACCGGGTCGGGATCCCGGCCCGGATCCTGCCAGCACTGCGTGATCCGGGCACCGTACTCGGTCCGCTGTTGCCGGCGCGGGCCACGGCGCTGGGCCAACGGCCCGGTACGCCCGTCGTCTCCGTCGGGTCCCACGACACGGCCTCCGCGGTGGTCGCGCTCCCCCTGCTGCCCGGGACCACCGGTTCGTACATCTCGTCGGGGACGTGGTCGCTGGTCGGCGTCGAACTGGCCGAGCCGGTGCTGTCCGCAGAGGCACGCGCGGCGAACTTCACCAACGAGGGCGGCCTCGACGGCACGATCCGCTTCCTGCGCAACGTCATGGGCCTGTGGGTGCTGTCGGAGACGATGCGCGGCTGGTCCGCCGACGGCGACGAGGTCGACCTGCCGACCGTCCTGGCGGAGGCGTCCGACGCGCCGCCCTTCGGTCCGGTCGTCGACATCGACGCGCCGGTCTTCCTGCCACCGGGCGACATGCCGGCGCGCATCGCCGAGCAGTGCGCCCGGACCGGTCAGGAGAGCCCGACC
>JBAUUM010000642.1:0-9544 GCA_049582705.1 Actinocatenispora sp. | reverse complement strand
CGACGGTGCCGCCCGGCCGCCTCAGCTGCCGGTGCCCTCGGCGCCCGGCCAGGGCACGTCGGTCCGCACGGCCGCGGCGTAGTCGACGCCGGGCACCGCGAAGCCGTACAGCCGTCGCACCTCGGTGCGCAGCCAGTCGAGATCGGCGAGGTCGCCGATGGTGTCGTTGCTCGCGGCGGCCCACCGGTCGGCGACGGCGGCCTGCACGGCCGGGTCCAGCTCCCAGCCGTCGAGCCGTACCCGGCCCTCGTCGTCCACGTCGAGCGGGCGGGCGCCGGTGATTCGGTCCCACAGCTCGGTGAGCTGCGCGACCGGCGGCACGAACGCCTCACCCAGGACGCCGCGAAGCAGCGCGACGTACAGCGCGACGCCGGGGATGACGGTGGACGACTGGGTGACCGCGACGCCGTTCACCGAGATCATCGCCCGGCCGCCGACGAGGGTGCCGAGCCGACCGTCCAGCTCGCGTGCCGTCCGTTCGAGGTGCGCCTTGGCGGCGCCGATCGTGCCGTGCCGGTAGATCGGCGCGGTCAGGGCCGACCCCACGTACGACAGGGCGACGGTGCTGAAGCCGTCCGCGAGCAGGCCGCGGTCGGCGAGGTGGTCGATCCACCGGGCCCAGTCGGCGCCGCCCATCACGGCGATCGTCTGGTCGATCTCGTCCTGCCCGGCCGGCCGGACCTCCACCTCGGACACCTCGGCGGCGCACCCGTCGTCGAACAGGAGCGTCCGGGTCCGGCACGCCGAGCCGACCGGCCTGAGGGCCGAGGTGTATCCGACGCCGGTGTCGGGATCGGTACGACGCGGCGCGGCCACCGAGTGGACCAGGTAGTCCAGCCGTCCACCGAACCGGTCCCGCAGCAGCTCGGCGACCTGCTCCTTGGTCGTGTCCGCGAACGCGTCCCCGTTGACGAACACCATGTCGCGGCCGTGCCGGCGGGCAAGTTCGGCCGTGGCGGCGGTGCGGTACCAGCCGGCGGTGGCCGTGCGCCGGTCGGTGGTTGGCTTCTCGGAGCACACGCCGACACCCCGGATGCCGACGCGCGCCAGGCCGGCGATGGTGGCGGCCAGCCCGTACCCGGCGGACGAGCCCACGACGAGCGCGACGGGACCGCCGCCGGCCGACGTGGCGGCCGTCGGGCCCGGAACCGCCCGCCACAGATCCCGCACGTGACGGGCGCAGCCCACCGGATGCGAGTCGAAGTACAGGAACCCGTAGCTGCGTGGGGACACGGTGCGCCCCGTCATGGGCGCGGAGCCGTACGGGTCGGCGGCCGGTCGACCGCCGGGACCGGGGTCCGTCGTCATGGCCGCCATCGTGCCAGCCGGACCCGTGTCCCGCGTACCGGCGCCGGCACGCGCGGGCTCAGCGGACCGGCACGCGCCGACCCTTGACGACCAGCGGCGTGAGACCGGCCAGCACGAGCAGGGCGCTGAGCGGCAGCAGGTCGAGGTTCGCGGACAGCGCCACGAAGCCGACGAGTACCAGCACCGGGCTCCAGGCCGGAAGCCGGCGCGGCCGTACCGAGGCCAGGATGCTCAGCAGGGTCAGCTGGCCGAGTTCGAACAGCAGCGGGCCGATCATCATCAGCACGTCCGGCAGGTGCGCGGCGTCGTGGAAGTCCTGGAACAGGTCGCCGGCGATCACCCACAGGAAGCAGGCGGCGCCGAACAGGCTGGCGACCGTGGCGGCCTTCGCAAGGGGGCGTGGCCATCCCGCGGTGCGCGGCACCAGCCGCAGCAGACCCACGGCCAGGACACCGAACAGGATGATGCCGAGAAAGAACAGGGTGTGGCCGAGGCTCCAGTAGGGCTCCGAGCCGTGCGACCCGTCGAGGCCGTCGATCAGCCGGAGTACGCCGTAGCCCAACAGCAGCAGCGGTCCGGCGAGCGCGGCGAACCGGACGAGCGGCGGGGGTGTGGTCATGCCAGCAGACTGGCATTCCGCTGCCCCACGGCGCATCGGGGTTGTCCCCGGCCGGACCCGGAGTGGACCCCGACCGGTACCCGGGGGACTCACTCGCTGGGCACGGCGCCCGGTGCGGTGAGCAGGTCGTGGCGCTCGGCCTCGATCGCGGCGAGTGTCTCGCGGCCCCGCGCGGCGCGCTGCTCCAGGCGGTCGACGACGTCGGTGGTCCGCCGCATGCACTCCTCGATGCCCTGCCGCGCCTTCTTGATCCGGTGGTGTACCGCGAGGTCGGTGAAGATGTTGTCGAACCAGACCTCCGCGAACCGGGTGACGGCCTCCGCCGCCAGCTGCGGCGCGGTGAGCGTCGGGTCGGGCACGTCGAGCAGTTCGGTACGCAGCATGGCCAGGCGCCCGGCGGCGTGCGTCGCGGCCTGAGCGGCCTCGTCCAGCAGCGCATGTTTCGTCTCGCTGGTGGGCGCGCTGGTGCCGAAGAACGCGTCGAGTACCGACGGTCCCATGGCGTCACCGAGCTTGTCGTAGAGCTGGGAGAGCGCCTCCCACGCCCCGCACGCGGCGTCGACGGCCTCGGCCACCTCGCGCAGATCGCCGGTGAGCCGTCCCCGCTCGTCGGCGATGTCGAGGATCCGGCGGGCACGCGGGTCGTCGGACCCGGCGAGATGCCGTTCCTTCTCCTCCAGTACGGCGGCGTGGGTCGCCGGTGCGGCCCGCAGCTCGGTCAGCCGCGCCTGCGCGGCCTGGTGCTCCCGGGCCACCGCGTCGAGTCGGGTCTCCGCCTCCATGAGGCGGTAGTGCGCGGCGTCGGCCTCGGCGCGTTCCCGGCCGAGCCGCTCGTCCCGGGTCCCCAGCAACGAGACGAGTACCCGGGAGAACGAGCGGGTCTCCAGCCGCTCGACGTCGGCGTCCTCGTCGGACGTGAGCGCGCGGACCTCGGCGACCTGCGCCATCATCTCGTCCACCCGTTCCTGCAGCTCCGCGAGGCGCTGACTGGTCACCTCGTGCTCGCGAAGCTCTTCCGCGGCCTCCGCGAGCCGCTGCTCGATGTCGTCGGTCACGCCGGACATTCGATCATGCCCCCGCAAGGGCTCGGCAGCCTGGCTGTACGCGGACGCAGGAGGCGCCGGAGCCCGCCGGTCCACGCCACGCCCGGAGCGGGGTCGTCCCGCACCTCGACCGCCGGCCGTCATCTCGGCAGTGCGCGGGGGCTTCAGCGCTCGGTGACCCGTGCGCGCCGCCGTTCCAGTTCCGCGACCAGGCCGGGTAACCGCTGCCGCCGGTGTCCGGGCGGCAGCATGGCACCGGCCATCACCGCGACCGGTGACCCCGCCACCCTGGTGAACCAGGCGGTGTACTTCGTGAGCTCTCCACGGCCCCGGAGCTCGTCCGCCACGTCGGCCGGCAGGTCCACCGCGATCAGCCACCGTCCCGCCCGCTTGTCACCGCGGGCGATGCGTATCCCGGTGACGGTGTCGAGCGGCAGGGTGACATCCCACCAGTCGGGGAGGGTGGGTCCGGCCGAGGCCGCGTCGGGCGGGACGAACCGGAGCCGGACCCGCAGCTCGTCCCCGCAGACCCGGAGCATCGGCTGGCCGGCGCCCATCGCGTACCAGAAGCCGGACAGGGCGAGCAGCAGCACCGACAGGACCAGGAGAAGGAGGACCAGCAGCGGTCCCGCGTAGAAGCCGGCAGCTCCGTACTGGGCGAGGCCGATCCCCGCCGCGACCACGCACAGCGCGCACAGCACACCGATGACGAGCCCGGTACGGAGGTCACGGCGGCGCCTCTCGGCGGTCGACCGCGGTACCCGCCGGGTGTGCCACCGTCGCGGGGTCAGCGTCGCCCAGCGGCGCCACCACCGTCGTTCGCACCGTAGTTCCAGCGCGGTGTCCGGCACGCTCCGTCCCCTTCCGGCTCATGGCCCGCGCGGATCACCGCCACCCCGCAACCGGTACCGGGTCGCCGGGTGCCCGGGCGTGCCTCCGTCGCCACCCGCGAGGCTAGTGTCCGCGGTCCAGTCGCCCGACCGTCGACGAGCCTTCGGTGCCCGGCCACCGGTCCGGTCGTGCGGCCGGATCGTCGACCGGCCGGGCACCGGCCACCCGGGCTTGCCCGCCGAATGGTGACGGACCGTGGTTGACGGGTTGATCAATATCTCGGACAAGCCCGCGCTGGGCATGAATGATGATCGCGGGCGACGGCTCGTGCACTGAGATCCGCGAACACGGACCGTGGTCTCCGACTGAGGAGAGACGAACGGGGGAGCGGACATGATGCGCCGGGTGTGTGTCCTTCTGGTGGCTGCCGCGGCGGTCGTGGCTGCGGCCACCTCGGCCACCGCGACACTGACCAGCCCGTCGGCCACCGCGGCCACCGGCGGGTCGTACGGTGGCGGGCCGCCCGGGGCGAACCCGCCGCCGCCCGAGGCGTGGGCGTGGACCCAGCTGACCGGTGCGGGCACCCAGGTCCGGTACGTGTCCACCGACAGCACGGACTCCTGCCCCACCCTGCAGTACACGCTGGGCGGTCTGAACCAGGTGATGCTGCACCACCTCAGCGGGCCGATGGGATTGCAGTTCCCGACGTTCGTCTGCGAACTGGGTGTGCCGCTCGGGGCCAGCAACGCCGAACTCGTGCAGTCGACGGTGCACGCGCCCGTGCACCCGGCGAACCGGCGGCTCCCGCTGCCGACCTGGACGAACAGCACCCGCCCACGCAGCATCGCGGTCGTCGGAGACACCGGCTGCGAGGTCACGTCGAACCCGGCCACCACCCAGAACTGTCAGACGAACTGGGCGTTCCCGCAGGTGGCGAACAGCGTGGCCACCGTGTCGCGCCCCGACCTGGTGATGCACGTCGGCGACTACCTCTACCGGGAGGAGCCCGGGAACGAGAACGACAAGGGGCGAAACCCGGGCTGTACGACGTCCGCGGACGCGGCCAACTGGTACTGCGTCGTCGCGGACTTCTTCCGGCCGGCCGAGCGGCTGCTGGCCGAGGCGCCCGTCGCGTTGACCCGGGGCAACCACGAGGACTGTTCCGCGCACCCGGGCGGCGCGGGCGGGGCGTGGTTCCGGTACCTGGCGGACCGCCTCCGTGCCGACGGGACCTGCGACGTGTTCACCAGGCCCGTGACGCTGCGGGCGGGCACCCTGAACCTGGTGTCCGTGGACTCCTCGTTCGCGGACCCGAACGACGACGGGTCGGTCACCACCGCTCAGCTCAACGAGTTCACCGGGCAGTTCAACGCGGTGAACCGGGCCGCCGGGCAGAGCCCCAACGAGGACTTCCTGCTGTTCACGCACAAGCCGCTGTGGATGGTGAAGGCGGCCGGTGCCGGAGGTGCGAACTGGATCACGCACCTGCTGAGCACCGCCGTGGCCGACACCACCCTGCACCGGCTCGCGGGCAACATTCAGCTGGTGCTGTCGGGTCACGTCCACCTGTACCAGATGCTCGACTTCAGCAGCGCGCGGCAGCCGCAGCTCACGGTGGGGTCCTCGGGTGGGCCACTGGACAACGGGCCGAACGACAGCGCCGTCATCGGGCAGCAGGTCGGCGTTCCGCCGGAGCTGGTCACCCAGTCGATCACCCAGGAGCGGAACCCGCCGGGTGGCCCGGCGGTCTTCGGGTACGCCGTGCTCCGTGGCGCCGGCAGTACCTGGAGCCTGACCTTCCACACCGCGACCGGCGCGTTGCGTGGGATGACCTGTGTGCTCAGGCCGAGCCCGACGAACAGATCGTTCGTCTGCAAGTAGGTCGTGGCCGCGAGGTCCGCCGGGTTCGATCGCCGACATGCGACCCCCCATTGACATGGGGGGTCGCTGTTGCTTCAATGCGGCAAGCGCTTTCCCGGCGAGCCCCTTGGAGCGTTCCCCGTGCCGATCTCGCGTCGCGCCCTGCTGTCCTCCGTCCCCGCGGCGACCCTGTTGGCGGTGGCCCGGCCGCTGCGGGCGCGTGCCGAGACGCGGGCCGGCTCGGTGCCCGCCGAGGCGACCGCCGACCGGGACACGCTGGTCGCCAACACCGTCGCCATCCTCGCCGGCACCGCGGACTCCAACGCGCGCAGCGAGGTCGCCGACAAGCTCGCGGCCATCGACTCGACCGCACACACCCGACTCGCCGCGATGGACGGCGCGGGGCAGGGAGAACTGTTCAAGGGCGTCGCGCTCGGCACCAGCGACCCGAACCTGACCACCTCGTTCCAGTACCTGTACGAGATCGCCCTCGCCACCCGCACGCCCGGCGGCGCGCCGTCCGACCTGCGGGACAACGGGACCGTGCAGCGGCGCGTCGTGGACGGCCTGGTCTGGCTGTACGACAACTACTACGGCGACCAGTCGGCCGGGTACTACGGCAACTGGTTCAACTGGGAGATCGGCATCTCCTCGCACGTCAGCAGGACCCTGGTGCTGCTGTCCGACCAGATCGCGGCCTACCGGCCGGAACTCGTCGGCACGTACGTCGAGGCCATGGACGGCTACCTGCGCAACGGCAAGGACGGCGACGTCGACCTCGACTCGCGCTTCCACACCGGGGCGAACCTCGCGGACATCACCACCAACCGGGTCCTACAGGGCGCCGCGCTCGGCGACGACGCGCGCATCACCAAGGCGATCGCCGACCAGCTGACCGTCCTCGCCACGGTCGACCCGTACAACCTGCAGCACGGTGTCACCGACGGCTTCTACGCCGACGGTTCCTTCCTCCAGCACGCCTCCGTCGCCTACACCGGCTCGTACGGCAAGGGCCTGCTCACCCGCGTCGTGCAGACCGTCAAGATGCTGGACGGCACGGGCTACGTGCAGGGCGACGACCTGGTCGGCGTCTCGCAGGGCTGGGTGGTCGACGGGTTCGCGCCGCTGATCTTCGAGGGCTGGATGATGGAGATCGTCAAGGGGCGCGGGCTGTCCCGTACGACCACCGGGTACGCGGACGTCGCCGCCGTCGTGGAGGCCGTCGTCGACCTGTCCGGCCATGCGACCGGTGACGACGCGACGGCGCTCAAGGGTTACGTGAAGTACGTCCGGGAGACGTCGAAGACGACCCTCGATCCGACCAGCTTCGTCTCCCCGGTGAGCATCGCCCGCTACGCCGACATCCTCGCCGACGCCTCGGTGCCGGCGGCGGACCTCAACCCCGCCGAACGCAACGTCGCGTTCAACGCGATGGACAAGACCGTGCACCGGCGCCCCGGGTACGCCTTCGCGCTGGCCCGCAGCTCCAGCCGGATCAGCAAGTACGAGTACATGAGCGGCGAGAACCTGATGCCCTGGTTCCAGGGCGACGGGGCGCACTACCTGTACCTGTCCGGCCAGGACCAGACGACGGCGTTCGGCGTCGACTACTACACGACTGTCTCGCCGTACCGCCTCGGCGGGGTGACCGCGCCGGTCGAGGAGCGCCGGACGATCCCCGAGCTGTACGGCACCCAGTGGTACGACAACCCGGACGCCGGGTTCACCGCGTCGTCGGAGTCGCAGAACACCTACGTCTACTTTCCCTGCGGTACCAACGCGTTCTCCGGCGGCGCCAGCCTCGGCGGGTACGGTGCCGTCGGGCTCGTCCAGGCCAGCGACGTCTCGTACGCGGCGGTGCGGGCGGGCACCCTGCCGGACGACTTCGTCGCGTACCGCAACGCCGACGCCACCAAGTCGTGGTTCATGTTCGACGACGAGATCGTCGTGCTCGCCGCGGGCGTCGGCGACGGCGCCGGCCGCGCGGTGACCACGACCGTGGACAGCCGCATCGCCGAGCCGTCGGACGCCGTCGCCCTCACCGGGCAGTTGCGCGACGGCCGGGCCTGGTCGGGCGCCGGCGCCGGCACGCTCGCCTGGCTGCGGTACGCCAACGCCACCGCGGGCACCGCCGTCGGCTACGTGTTCCTCGACCGGCAGCGGTCCACCGTCGCCCTCGACCCGGTCAGCCGCAGCCGTCGCGTCGTCCGGGTGTCGAACCCGGACACGACGGTGCACAAGCAGGTCTTCTCCCTGCTCGTCGAGCAGCCGGCGGCGGCGCCGCACACGTCGATGGCGTACGCGCTGGTCCCGAACGCCACCGAACGGCAGCTCCGAGAGTACCGGCACGGGCCGGTGTCCGTGCTGTGCAACGGTGTCGGGGCCCAGGCCGTCCGGCACCAGGGCCTCGGCCTCGTCGCGGTCAACGCGTTCACGCCCGGGACGCACCACGCCGACCGGCTCACCGTGCAGGGGCCGGCGTCGGTGATCCTGCGGGAGGCCCGGGACCGTACGGTGTCGGTCGCGGTGTCCGACCCGACCACGGCGCGCGACTCGGTGTCGGTCATCGTGCGCGGCCGTGGCCTGCGGGTGGTGTCCGCGGACGACGGGGTACGGGTTCGTCACGTTCCCGGTGGCACCCGGCTCGACGTGGCCACCCGGCACACGTACGGCCGGAGCCTCACCGCGACGCTGCGGTAGGCCCCGTCGTGCCGTCGTGCACGACCTCGGTGACCCACCTGTCCCGGGGCTGGGTGTGCAGCCGCCAGTAGTGCTCGGCAATGTCGTCCGGGTCGAATCCGGTGCCCGGGGCGACCGCGCCGGTCACGGTGACGCCGGCCGCGTGTACCCCGGCCGTGCGGTACTGCTGGTCGAGCAGTGTGACCAGGGTCCGTAGCCCGGCCTTGCCGAGCGAGAGGCTCACGTACTCCGGGCTCGGCGTCGGCATCCCGCCGGTGACGAGGAACGACCCGCTGCCGCGCCGGGCCATCGCCGGTACGACGTGCGCGGCGGCGGTGAGCGCGCCGACCACGTTGACGGACCAGGCATCCCGGTGTGCGCGTGCGTCTGCTCCGGCGATCGTGTCGGGCCGGATGAGCGCGGCGTTGTACACCACGACGTCCGGAGTGCCGAACACGTCGGCGGCGGTGTCGAGGGCGGCCCGCAGCGCGGACTCGTCCGTGCTGTCCGCGACCAGGGGCACGACCCGCACACCGTACGACGAGACGGATCCCGTCACCGCGTCGAGTGTCGCGGCACTGCGCGCGACGAGGGCGACCGGCAGGCCCTCCCGCGCGAACCGGCGGGCGACCGCCTGCCCGATTCCCGGACCCGCCCCGATGATCACCGCTCCGGCCATCGCTGACTCCTTCTCCCGCATCGTACTGGCAGGACACGAAGCTAGGGCGTCACACTGATGTGAGGGTCAAGCGGAAGTGGGGGAGCCCATGCGGATCGGTGTCCTGGCCGACCGGGCCGGCGTGAGTCGACGGCTGCTGCGCTACTACGAGGAGCAGGGCCTGCTCCGGCCGACGCGGCTCCCCAACGGCTACCGTGAGTACGCCGAGTCCGACGTCACCGCGGTGCGGCACATCCGTTCCCTGCTCGCGGCGGGCCTGCCGACGGCGGTCATCGCCCGGCTCCTGGACTGCGTCCACGACGAGGACGGACGGGTCGTACCGACGGCCTGCCCGGGCATGGTGACCAACCTGCAACGCGAACGGCGGCGCATCACCGACTCGATCACCCGGCTCCAGTCGTCCCAGCAGGCGCTCGACTCGCTGCTCGCCTCTGCCGTACCGGCGGCCACCCCCGCGTAACCCGGGTGCGCACCGCCCCGCGCGGGGCCGTGCGCACGGGGTGCGTGGGCCGGACCTCGCGGCCC
>JBAUUM010000641.1:0-6777 GCA_049582705.1 Actinocatenispora sp. | reverse complement strand
GGTCAGACCCTGGGTGCCTCGGTGGGCAGGCCGGCGGCCTTCAGGACCTTCTTGCGCTGACGCTTCGGCAGCCGGTCCACGTACACCAGGCCGTTGAGGTGGTCGGTCTCGTGCTGGAAGCAGCGGGCCAGCATCCCGGTGCCCTGGTAGCTGACGGCGGCTCCGTGCCCGTCGACCCCCTCGATCCCGGCGGTCTCCGCCCGGGCCAGCTCGGCGTGCTCGCCGGGTACGGACAGGCAGCCCTCGTCGTCCTCGTCGAGCTCGCGGGGGCCGTCGGCCGGTACCAGTACCGGGTTGACGACGTGGCCGATCTGGTTGGTGCCCTCGGCATCGGGGCAGTCGAAGACGAACACCCGCAGGTCGACGCCGATCTGGTTGGCGGCGAGACCGACCCCGTCGGCGGCGTACATGCTGGCGAACATGTCGTCGATCAGCGCCCGCAGCTCGTCGTCGAACGCGGTGACCTCACGGCAGGGCCGGTGCAGTACCGGAGTGCCGTAGCGGACGATGGGTCGGGCCGTGCCTGTCGTGCTCATGACACCTCGAATGCCGGGCGCTGACGGGGGTTCGAACCGCAGCACATCGTATCGGCCGGCCGCGGCGACGGAGCCGCCCGACCACCGGCCCCGACCCGGACACGGTGCGGGGCCGCGTGACCGCTGGCCCGGACACGGTGAGCGGGCCACCCAGCCACCCGCCCGGACACGGGGCCACCCAGGGCCACTGGGCCGGCCCGGACCACGGGGGCCGCGCGACCACTGGACCGGTCCGGACACGGTGACGGGGCCGTCCGACCAGCGGACGGCCTCGTCGACTCGCGGCAGGTGGTTCAGGTCAGCCCTGGGACACCTTGCGCAGGAAGGACTTCCCGTTCGGGGAGCCGAGACCCGTGACGTTGTCGTACCGGTAGGCGGTAGCCAACGACGAGTCGTGGTCGAAGGTGATCAGCGCCGAACCACTCGGCGTGGACACCGACACCGGGGTGCGCGGCGGAACCACGTCCCGGAACGCCTTCGACTTGTGCAGCGAATACAGCAGCGGGTTGGCGAAGCCGATCGCGGAGAGGCGGTCGGTGCTGGCCACGGCCTGCACGCCGGCGAACAGCGGGCAGGCGAGGCTGGTGCCACCCCAGGTCTCGACGGTGTACTCGCCGTCGATGGTGCGACCGACGGCCATCCCGGTGTACGGGTCGGCCAGCGCCGCCACGTCCGGCACGACGCGCGCCGGGTGGTCGCCGTACTGGCGGGACAGTGCCTTCGGCACGACGCCCCGCTGGTAGTCGGGCTGGTCGAACAGGGTGCTGGTGCCGCCGCCGGCGCCGCCCCAGAAGTACCCGGGCGGGGTGTCGACGTAGGCCGCCGGGTCCTGGGTGTAGTCGACGGACGCGACGCCGGTGCCCCAGCCGGTCTCGAACTGGTACCCGTTGGCGGAGTCCACGCCCAGGCTGGTGCCGCCCACCGCGGTGACGAACGGGTCGGACGCGGGGAAGTCGGGCTGCGCCGACGGGGTGTTGCCGGCGGTGACCTCGTCGCCGCTGTCGCCGGAGGAGAAGTACATGCCGATGCCCTCGACCGCGGCCTGTACGAAGATGCTGTGCTCGGCGGCGACGTCGCCGGCCGGGATGTCCTCGCCGGTGTTGCCCCACGAGTCGGACACGATGTCGGCGGAGTGGTGCTGGACGATCCAGTTCAGCGCCGTGTCGAGGCCCTTGTCGCAGTTCTTGGCGCCGACGTACTTGATCGTCGCGCCGGGAGCCAGCGAGTGCGCGGCCTCGACGTCGATGGCCTCCTCACCGTTCCAGCCGTCCTCGCCGCCGCATTCGTCCTGCATGTCGAAGGGCTTGAAGACCTTCTCGGTGTACTGCCCGGAGGTGAAGGTGGGCACCCCGTTGTCGTCGGAGAACTGGTTGGTGTCGGCCTTCATGGTCGGCGACGCGTACGCGTCGACGATGGCGATCGTGGTGCCGTTGCCGTCCTGGCCCTGCGCCAGGCTGGACTTGACGCCGTACGCGCTCTGCAGCTGGTCCGGGGTGTAGCCGCACAGGTAGGTCGGGAACTCGGTCCGGCCGTACGCGCTGGGCAGCGTCTGGTGGTGCTCGTCCCAGAACGCGGAGCATTCCGCCGGGGTCGGCTTGGCGCTGGCCTTCGCCGTCCGGGCCTGCGCCGGGTCGCTGCGCCGGTGGTGGAACGGCGTGCGCAGCGGGGCCGTCTCGGACAGCCCGCTCACCGAGGTGACGAGCGCGGAGATGGCGGCGGGCACGGACGCGCTGCGGCTGGGGGCGCGCAGCGTGTGGCCCTTGTAGTGGTACGTGGCGAGCGTGGTGCCGAACGCCGTGTCGAGCTGGCTGACCGTGCCGGCGGCCTCGACCCAGCGGTTGCCCTCGGCGACGGTGCCCACGTCGAGGCCCTGGCCGGCAAGGTACTGGCGGACCTGGGCGACCTGCTGGCTGGTCGGCGCGAAGCGCTGGTTGAACGCGGCGGCGGTCAGATAGCGACCGTACTGCCGGTTTCCGGGGGTGGACACGGTGGTGGCGAGCCGTTCTGCGGCGGCTGCGTCGCGGAGCTTCAGGTTCACCTGGACGGTGACCTTCTGCTCGGCGGCGGGGTGGCCGGAGCGGTTGGCCGGGGTGGCCCAGGACGGCGTGCTGCCCGACAGAGTGTGGCGGGCGGGTGCGGCCTGGACGGCGCCCGCGAGGAACGGCAGCGTCAGTGCGCTGACACTAGCTGTAATCGCAGCGCGGCGGATGAGGGAGTGCCGCATGGATCTCCTTTCCAGCTTTCATTCAGCGAGATGGATTCCGGGTCAACGGCCGGACATTCCGACGAGCATGCGGCCGCTAACGTTGTCGGAGTTGGAATCCCGGAAGTATCAGATCGGTGCGCGCATGTCTTGTCAAGAGAAGATGTGATTCCTGCGGTGCGTCGCCGGCTGACCACGGATCCCGCTCACTGGGCCGATTCGGCGATTCCCAGGCGTGTCACCAGGTCCGCTGGCCTGATTCGGGGTGCGGTCGTACGGGGAACCAGGGAGGATCGCAGGGATCGTTCCTGGGGACGGAAGGAAAATCGTGGCTGACAGACGCCTGGAGATTGACCGGGTAACAAAAAGGTACGGAGACGTTGTCGCTCTGTCGGAGATGACGTTCGACGTACGGGCCGGAGAGTTGTTCGGTTTTGTCGGCAGTAACGGCGCCGGCAAGACCACCACCATGCGCATCGCGCTGGGTGTGCTGTCCGCGGATGCCGGCGAGGTCCGCTGGGACAGCCGGCCCATCACGCTGGAGACCCGGCGGCTGATCGGTTACATGCCCGAGGAACGCGGGCTCTACCCCCGGATGAAGGTCGGCGAGCAGCTGACCTACCTGGCGCAGTTGCACGGCCTCCGGAAGCCCGCGGCCCGCCGCGCGGCGGAGAGCTGGGCGGAACGGCTCGGCGTGGCCGGCCGGCTGGGTGACGAGGTGCAGAAGTTGAGCCTGGGCAACCAGCAGCGGGTGCAGCTCGCCGCGGCGCTGGTGCACGATCCGCGCATTCTGGTACTGGACGAGCCGTTCTCCGGGCTCGACCCGGTCGCGGTCGACGTGATGAGCGAGGTCCTGCGGGAGAAGGCCGCGGCCGGGATCCCGGTGGTGTTCTCCAGTCACCAACTGGATCTGGTGGAGCGGCTCTGTGACCGGGTCGGGATTGTCCGCAATGGACAGATGGTTGCCTGCGGTGCGGTCGACGAACTCCGCGAGGGTGGCACCGCCCGGTTGGTGGTGGACGCGCCGTTGGCGTCGCCTGGCTGGGCCGACGCGCTGCCCGGCGTGACCGTGCACGGCCAGGACGGTAACCGTACGACGCTGGAGCTGGCTCCCGGGGCGGACGACCAGGTGGTACTGAAGGCGGCCCTGGCCACCGGGCCGGTGCACGGTTTCGGCCGCGAGTTGCCGTCGTTGACCGAACTGTTCCGCAATGTGGTGTCCGAGGGAGCGAAGGCATGAGTACCGGTGCGCAGGGCGATGTCCGGTTGGGTCGCACGACCGGGGTGGGCCTGGTGGCGCGGCGGGAGTTGGCCACCCGGCTGCGGTCCAAGGCGTTCGTGATCAGCACGGTGATCATGCTGGTGTTCATCGGCGGCTACATCGTGCTGATGAGCGTCATCGGCAACATCTCCACGCACAGCACGATCGGTCTCACCGGCAGCACGACGTCGCTGTCGTCCTCGGTGCAGACCGCGGCGAAGGCCACGGGGGAGGTCGTCGAGACCCCGACGGTCGACGAGCGGGCGGGTCGGCGACAGGTCGCCGACGGCACGCTGGACGCCCTGCTGGTCGGCGATCCGACGCATCTGCGGGTGATCGTCAAGAAGGACCTCAAGGGCCAGCTGCGGGCGGCGCTGAACACGGTGGCGCAGCAGCAGGCGCTGCACCGCCAGATCAAGATCCTGAAGGGCAGTCCGGAGAAGGTCGACCGGGTGGTCGCGTCGACCACGGTGCCGGTCACCGCGTTGCAGCACGCCCAGCCGTACCAGGTGGAGCGCATCGTGCTCGGCATCGTGGGCGCGGTGCTCATCTACATGTCGCTGATGATGAACGGCCAGGCCGTGGCGCAGGGCGTGATCGAGGAGAAGTCCAGCCGGGTGGTGGAACTGCTGCTGGCCGCGGTGCGGCCGTGGCAGCTGATGGCCGGCAAGGTGCTCGGCATCGCGGCGGTGGGCCTGCTGCAGATGGTCATCTTCGCCGCGGTCGGAGTGGGGCTGGGCCTGTCCACGGGTGTACTCGACGTGCCCGCCTCGCTGGTGACCACGACGGCACTGTGGGTGCTGGTGTGGTTCGTGCTCGGCTTCCTGATGTACGCGGTGATGCTGGCGGCGGCCGGTGCGTTGGTGTCCCGGCAGGAGGACGCGCAGAGCGTGGTGACGCCGGTGATGATGATGATCGTCGTGCCGGCGGTCATCGGCTGGTCGCTGCTGCCGTCGAACCCGGACAGCGGCCTGGGCGAGGTGCTGTCCATGATCCCGTTGTTCTCGCCGATGCTGATGCCGATGCGGATCGCTCTCGGCGTGGCGCCGGTCTGGGAAGTGGCACTTTCCGTTGTCCTGTCAGTGCTCCTGGTCATCGGCCTGGTGGCGTTGGCGGGCCGCGTGTACCACAACGCGGTACTCAGGACGGGCGCACGGGTGAAGCTGTCCGAGGCGTTGCGCAGGGCCTGAGATTCGCACGTAGGGTTCCAGTCATGCGTTATCGAGCTCTCGGCAGCTCCGGGCTGCGGGTCTCCGTGGTCGGGCTCGGCTGCAACAACTTCGGCGGAAGACTGGACCTGGCCGGCACCAGGGCGGTGGTGGACGCCGCCCTGGACGTCGGCATCACGTTGCTGGACACCGCCGACATCTACGGCGGTGTCGGCGCCTCGGAGCGGCTGCTCGGCGAGGCGCTGCGGCACCGGCGCGACCAGGTCGTACTGGCGACGAAGTTCGGCCACGGGCCGACGGACATGCGCTACGGCCCGGCGGCCGGCGCCAAGGGTGGCCGGGCGTACGTGCGGCGGGCCGTCGAGGAGTCGCTGCGTCGACTGCGCACCGACCACATCGACCTGTACCAGTTGCACACCCCCGATCCGGAGACGCCGATCGAGGAGACGCTGGCGGCGCTGACCGAACTCGTCGCCGAGGGCAAGGTCCGGTACGTGGGGCATTCCAACTTCGCCGGCTGGCAGCTCGCCGAGGCGGCGCACGTGGCCCGGGCGGGTGGGTACGCCCCGTTCGTCTCGGCGCAGAACCAGTGGTCGCTGCTGGACCGGGAGATCGAGGCGGAGCTGGTGCCGGCGGCGCGGCACTACGGCGTCGGCGTGCTGCCGTACTTCCCGCTGGCCAACGGGATGCTGACCGGCAAGGTCCGGCGCGGCTGCCCGGTGCCCGAGGGCAGCCGGATCGCGCAGCGTACCCACCTGGTCACCGAGGAGCGGTTGGACCGGGTCGAGGCGTTGGCCGAGTGGGCCGAGAAGCACGACCGCAGCCTGCTCGACGTGGCGATCGGCGGGCTGGCCGCGCTGCCGGGTTGCGGCTCGGTGATCGCCGGGGCGATGAGTCCCGAGCAGGTGCACGGCAACGCCGCCGCGGGTGACTGGGTGCCGACCGCCGACGAACTCGCCGAGATCAGCGCACTCGTACCGGCGCCGTGACGGCCCCGGCCCGCGGTGGGCCGCGCGGCGGGCGCTGACCGGGGTCTGGCTACCCTGGGTCAGGACAAACTGGGAGGCACCTGTGCGTTTCGAGGTCACGCGGGTACTGGACTCGATCGAACGACGGCTCTGCACCGATCCCACGGTGGCGCGCGCCGTCGTCGACCTGTCGCCGATCGTCCGGCAGAAGGAACTCGACGGCGGTCGCACGGCGAGCCTGCTCCGGCTGGGGTTGGTGATCGACGCGCTGGGGCAGTCCCTGTCCGATCAGGGCGCCAAGGTGTACGTGGTGCTCGACCGCGCCCTGCTGGCCGACCTCGAACTGTCGTCCAACGAGAAGATGACGCTGCGCCGGTGGTCGGACGACGGCCTCGTCGACACCCTGGAGGAGGTCGACGACCGGGTCCTGGAGGTCGCCGCCTGTACCGGGCTGCCGGTCATCAGCCGCGACGACTTCGCCCGGTTCGCCAATCGGCACCCGTGGCTGACCGGTGCTCCCGAACGCTTCCTCATCCCGGTCCCGGGCATGGGCGGCGCGGTACTGATGTCGCGCCCCAGCCCGGGCGGGCAGCAGTCCGCGCAGCCGGTCCTGGACGCCGCGACCCGGGCGGTACTGGCC
>JBAUUM010000640.1:0-5069 GCA_049582705.1 Actinocatenispora sp. | reverse complement strand
CGAACGCGGCGTTCAGCCCGCGGTACGGCCGGTCCGGGACGACCTCGGCGCCCAGCCCGGTCACCTCCGCGCGCACCAGCGCGTCGTCGGTCACCACGAACACCCGGTCCACCAGCGGGCAGGCCAGGACCGCGGCCACCGTGTCGAGGGCGATGGCCAGCGCCAGCCGCGGGTGCGCCACCTCGGGCACCGCGCCGCGCAGCCGGGTCTTCGCCCCCGTCAGCCGTTTCACCGGTAGAACCGCCGACCACATGCCGCCATCCTCACCCATCGGCGCGGATGCCGGGTGGCCGGTGGGTGGCCGGGCCGGGTGAACGTGCATCATCGGTGCGGTACACGACACGTACCGGTCCGATCGAGGGAGAACACCGTGGTCCGACGTGGGTTCTGGGTGCGGTTCGGCATGGGCGCGATCCGGTCCGCGCTGACCGTTTTCTCCCGGCACACCTGGCGCGGCGTCGAACACCTGCCCCGGACCGGCGGCGCGATCCTGGTCGCGAACCACATCTCCCAGGTCGATCCGATGGTCATCGCGCACTTCGTCTACAACGCGGGCCTGGTGCCGCGATTCCTGGCGAAGGCCGCCCTGCTGGACGCGCCGCTGATCGGCCGGGCGTTCCGTTCCGCCGGTCAGATCCCGGTGTACCGGGAGAGCCGGGACGCGGTCCGGGCGCTGCAGGACGCCGAGGCGGCGGTCCGGGCCGGCGAGATCGTGGTGATCTATCCCGAGGGCACCACCACCCGTGATCCTGACCACTGGCCGATGCACGGCCGTACCGGGGTGGCCCGCCTCGCCCTGGCCACGGGCGCGCCGGTGATCCCGATCGCGCACTGGGGTGCCCAGCGGTTGGAGGACCCGGTCGCGCACAAGGTGCGGCTGCGGCCGAGGACGCCGGTGACGGTGGTCGCCGGGCCGCCGATCGACTTGTCGCGCTGGCAGCGCGACGGCGCCGAGCCCGGCCGCCAGGACCTGGTCGAGATCGTCGATGTCATCATGTGCCGGATTCGCGACATGCTCGCGGAGATCCGCGGTGAGCAACCACCCGAGCTGTACCGGTGGCCACCGCGTCGCACCACGTGACCACCGCATCCGCCCACCTCTCACCGTGAAGGCAAGCAATGACAGACATCCAGCGTGCTGCCGTGCTCGGAGCCGGCTCCTGGGGTACCGCGTTCGGCAAGGTGCTGGCCGACGCCGGTCGTGACGTGACCCTGCTGGCCCGGCGGGAGAGCGTGGCCGAGGCGGTGCGGGACCGGCATGTCAACCCGGACTACTTCCCGGGGATCCGGCTGCCCGACCGGTTGACCGCGACCACCGACCCGGCGGAGGCGATGCGCGGCGCCGAGCTGGTGGTCCTCGCGATGCCCAGCCAGACGCTGCGCGACAACCTGACGGCCATGGCCGACCTGTTCGACCCGGATGTCACCGTCGTCAGCCTCGCCAAGGGCATCGAACTGCACACGCTGCTGCGGATGAGTCAGGTGATCGTGCAGGTCACCGGCATACCCGAGACCTCGGTCGCGGTGGTCACCGGACCGAACCTGGCGCCCGAGATCGCGAAGGAGCAGCCCACCGCGAGCGTGGTGGCCTGCCTGCAGGAGGACCGGGCGGCCCTGGTGCAGCACGCCGTCGCCAACCCGTACTTCCGGCCGTACACCAACACCGACGTGGTGGGCTGCGAACTGGGCGGCGCGGTGAAGAACGTGATCGGCCTGGCGTACGGGATGGCCACCGGGCTGGGGCTGGGGGACAACACGAAGGCCACCCTGATCACCCGCGGGCTGGCCGAGACGGCTCGGCTGGGCGAGCAGCTCGGCGCCGACTCCCGGACCCTGGCCGGGCTGGCCGGCCTCGGCGACCTGGTCGCCACCTGCACCTCACCGCTGTCCCGGAACCGGACGTTCGGCGAGCACCTGGGCCGCGGCGACACCCTGGCCGAGGCGCAGCGCGCCACCCGGCAGACCGCGGAGGGCGTCAAGAGCTGCCGGTCGGTACGCGACCTCGCCCACCGGTACGGGGTGGAGATGCCGATCACCGAGCAGGTCGAGCGGGTCTGCCACGAGAACGTGCCGCCGGCGGAGGCCGTCCGGCTGCTGATGAGCCGGGACATGAAGGCGGAGTAACCGGGGAACGCCCGCCGGGGGTTAGCCTGCGGCGGTGACGGATCAGCAGAGTTCCCGCCCCGAGGCAGCCCGGTACGCGGACGCCACCCGCGTGGTCCATGCCGGACTGCCGGACCCCACGCCGGGTGAGCCGTTCCTGCCCGGACCGGTCTTCGCCGCGCCGTACCACCTCGATCCGGCCGGCCACGATCCCGCGGCCGACGGGTACGGCCGGGCCGGCAACCCGACCGTGCGCCGGTTGGAGGCCGCGATCGGCGAGCTGGAGGGCGGCGAGGTGGTGGCGTTCGCCACCGGGATGGCCGCGGTCACGGCGTTGCTGCTGTCCCGCTTGCGGCCCGGCGACACCGTGCTGCTGCCGTCGGACGGGTACTTCGAGATCCGCCGGTTCGCCCGGGAGGTGTTGTCCCCGCGCGGCATCACGGTCCGGACGACGCCGACGGCCGGGCCGTACGGGGACCTGTCCGGTGTGCGGCTGGTACTGCTGGAGACGCCGGCCAACCCACGGTTGGACGTCTGTGACATCGCCGCGCTGGCCGACGCGGCGCACGCCGCCGGCGCCCTGCTCGCCGTGGACAACACCACCGCGACGCCGCTGGGCCAGCAGCCGCTCGCGCTCGGCGCGGACCTGGTGGTGGCCAGCGGTACGAAGGCGCTGACCGGACACTCGGACGTGCTGCTCGGCTACGCGGCCGGCGCCAGGGGTGAGCTGGTCGACGGGATGCGCGACTGGCGCTCGATGACGGGAGCCGGGCCCGGACCGTTCGAGGCGTGGCTTGCGCACCGTTCGATGGCCACCCTGGAACTGCGGCTGGCCCGGCAGGAGGCGAACGCCGCGGCGGTCGTGCGGCTGCTGGAGTCCCGGCCGGAGGTCGCCGGTCTGCGCTGGCCCGGCCGCCCCGAGGATCCGGCGTACCCGCTCGCGGCCCGGCAGCTCCGGCGGTTCCCGGGGATCGTCACGTTCGAGCTGGCGTCGGCACGCCGAGCCTCGGCGTTCCTTGCCACGTCGTCGCTGGTGGCGGCGGCGACCAGTTTCGGCGGTGTGCACACCAGCGCGGACCGCCGGGCGCAGTGGGGTGACGACGTTTCGCCCGGTCTGCTGCGACTCTCCCTGGGCTGCGAGGATCCGGCGGACCTGGTCGCCGATCTTACTGTCGCACTGGACGCGGCGGTGCGAGACTGAGCGCGGGGAGGACCATGAGCGGCGAGCAGGGCAGCGGCCCAGCGGGGGCCGCGGGCGACGATCGCTCGGTGGAGATCCGTCGACTGCGACAGATCCGGCACCGCTACGTCGACCTGCTCACCACCTCCGCCGTCGGCGCCGATCCGGTGGTCGGCCTCCAACTGGTCGTGGACGAGACGGTGGACGCCGTCCGGGCCCGCCGCGGCATCCTGGTCGTCGTCGATCCGGCCGGCTCCGTGCAGCACATCCTGTGCAGCCGGCTGACCTCGGAGCAGGCCGCGCAGGTCGGTTCCTGTCCGCGGTGCCGGGCACTGCTCGACGAGGTCCTCGAGCGGGCGCACCCGGTCCGGATCGCCGGAGTCGAGGCGCACCCGTCCGACCCCGAGCTGCCGGCGCGACACCCGGACATCACCAGCTTTCTCGGTGTACCCGTGGTTCTCGGCAAGGACGTCCGTGGCGGGCTGTTCGTCGCGGACCGGGCCGACGGCGCGTCGTTCGACCGGGACGACGAGAGCCTCGCCGAGGCCTTCGCCGCGGCGGCGACGGTCACCCTGGTCAACAGCCAGCGACAGCACGCGCTGCGGGAACGGGAGCGCTGGCTCGGCGCGAACTACGACCTGGCGCAGCAGCTGCTCACCGGCACCGACCCGGACGACCAGCTGGCCGGGATCATCCGGACGGCCCGGCAGTTCGCCGACGCCGAGTTCGCTGCGCTGTTCGTACCCGACGAGAGCCGCCAGCACATCATCGTGCGCAGCGCCGACGGCGCGGAGGCGCAGCAGGCCGTCGGCCACGCCACGCCGATCGCGGGGTCGCTGGCCGGGGACGTCCTGACGACCGGGCTCCCGGTGGCGATCGACGACATGTCCCGGAACTTCGGGTCCGCGCCGTGGATGGAGGGGAACCTGCCGCGCCTGGGGCCGGCCACCCTGATACCGCTGGGGCTGGCGGACCGCGCCATCGGCGTCATCCTGGTCGCACGGCTGGCCGGCCGCCCGCCGTTCCTGGAGATCCCGCTGCGGATGCTGGAGTCGTTCGCCAGCCAGGCGGCGGTGACCCTGCACCTGGCCCGGGAGCGCACCTGGCGGGAGGAGCTGTCCTTCTACACCGACCGGGAACGGATCGCGCATGACCTGCACGACCAGGTCATCCAGCGGGTGTTCGCGACCGGGATGCTGTTGCAGGGCACGGTACGGCTGGCGCCGCGCCCAGAGATCCGCGACCGGCTCAACCGCGCGGTCCGGGAGCTGGACGAGACGGTACGGCAGATCCGTACGACGATCTACGAGCTGGAGTCGCCGGCCGAGACCGCCGGCGAGGACGTGCGCACGGCCCTTCTCGCGGTCACCGACCAGGCCGGCGCGGCCCTCGGCTTCACCCCGGTCGTACGGTTCGTCCTGCCCACCGACCGGACGCTGCCGGAGCCGGTACGCGACCAGCTCGTCGCCGTGGCCCGGGAGCTGCTGACCAACGTGGCCCGGCACGCGGGTGCGACCCGGGTGGAGGTGGAGCTGCGGGTGGACGGCGACGTGCTGCTACGCGTCGTGGACAACGGGGTCGGCATGCCGGGCGGCGAGCGCCGCAGCGGCCTGCGCAACCTGGCCGAACGGGCGTCCTCGCGGGGCGGTGAGCTGGTCGTGGGCACCCGGCCGGAGGGCGGTACGGAGGCCGCCTGGCGCATTCCGCTCGCCTCGGCATGACCGCCGCCGCGCGAACTCGCGGGGAGCGACGCCGTTCGATGCGACGGCGGGCAGCGGGACTGAGG
>JBAUUM010000639.1:0-1796 GCA_049582705.1 Actinocatenispora sp. | reverse complement strand
CGGTCGCCTTCGTCGCCACCAGCCGCAGTACCGCGGCGAGCAGGTCGACGACGGGTACCTCGCGGTTGCCCAGCAGTACGGTGCCGTCGTCGATGCGTCGCTTCGGGTTCGGTTCGAACCGGGTGGGGTCGAGCATCGCGAGGCGCTGCGCGTCCCGCCCGACCTGCAGCGCGCCGGCGTCGTCGAGGAACACCGAGGACGGCATGGTGGGGGCGCCGTCGAACAGCAGCGGACGGGTGCGCCCGTCCGGCCAGCGCAGCACCGTCACGGTGTTGGAGGTGCCGAGGTCGACGCCGACCTGGTATCCACCTGGTGGCTGTGTCACCGTCTGCTGCTCCCTCCGACCGACCGCCACAGACCGTACCGGTTGGTCGCCATTCTGCCCGGACGCGCCGGATGCGTCGTCTGCCCAGGTGAGGGCCGCCATAGCGGGCTGCGGAGAGGCGCTCCGGGACCGTACGATGAGCGCAGCACAGGGACCAGTCCGGACTCCGGGTGACCCGCACGAGCCAGCTCACGATAGCCGGCCGGGTCGCTTCGGGAACGGCCTGACGGGCGCGCTGAGGGTGGGTTAGCGCGCCGCTCGACGCCATCCCGAACTCGTCAGGAGTGGACCCCGTGCCGGCACTGGATGCCTATCGTGCGCTGCTGCGCGCCACCGGACCGTTCTTCTTGCTGCTCTCCTTCGCCGCCCGGCTGCCCAACGGCATGGGCCCGTTGGGCGTACTCACCCTGGTCGCGGCGACCTCCGGCTCGTACGGCACGGCCGGTCTCGCGGCCGGCGCCTTCGGGCTGGGTTCCGCCGCGGGCGGCCCCGTGGTCGGCTGGCTGGCCGACCGCCACGGTCAGCGACTCGTCGGCTGCGTGACGGCGGTGCTCGACGCCGCGGCGTTCGCCGGGGTGGTCGTGGCCGCGACCGCGCACCTGCCGGCGGTCGCGGTGGTGGCCGTCGCCGCGTTCGCCGGGCTGTCCACCCCGCAGGTCGGGCCGTTCATGCGACTGCGCTGGGTGGCGTTGCTGGCACCGCTGCCGGCCGGTATCGCCACATCGGGCGGCCCCACGCCCGCGTTCCCGGCCGCGGCAATGGCGTACCGCCGGTCGCCGCGGCTACTGTCCACCGCCTTCTCCTACGAGGGTGCCGTGGACGAGGTGTCCTATGTGGCCGGTCCCGCGTTGGTCGGTGTGCTGGCGCTCCTCGCGCCGGGCGCCGTGCCGATGCTGGTGGCTGCCGGCCTGGTACTCGTCTGCGGCGTCGCGTTCGCCCTGCACCGCAGCGCGCCCGGGACGGTACGGCCCGCCGAGCACCGCGGCATCGCCCACGCGGCGCTGCCGGTCCGGTCGGTCGCGTCGCTGGTCGGCGGCCTGATCGCGCTCGGCTTCGTACTGGGCGGCGTGCAGACCGCGGTCAGCGTCCTGGCTCGGTCGGAGGGCGAGCCCGGCGCCGCCGGCCTGATCTACGCGGTACTCGGCCTGGCCAGCGCCGCGGCGGGAGTGGCGACCGCGTGGCTGCCCCGCGCGTTCGGCTACCTCAACCGGTACGTGGCCGCCGGTGCGCTGCTGGCGCTGACCGCGGGCGCGCTGCTCGCGATCCGTACGCCGGTCTCCGCGGTGGCCGTACTGGCGGTGCTCGGACTGCTGGTGGGCCCGTACCTGATCACCGGGTACGCGCTGGCCGAGCAGGTCGCGCCCCGGGGCCGGGGCGGCGTGGTGATGACGCTGATGGCCAGCGGCGTGATGGCCGGGGTGGCGGCCGGCGCCGGCGCGGCCGGCGCGCTGGGCGACGTGTACGGCTATGT
>JBAUUM010000638.1:0-1658 GCA_049582705.1 Actinocatenispora sp. | reverse complement strand
CGCCGCACCAGTCCGTCGGCTCCGGCGGCGCGGCCCACCCGGGCGCGGGCCGGTCCGCGAGCCCGGCGCCGACGGCGGTCCAGCGGTACGTCACCGACATGCCGTACACGCAGGTCACCAACGGCTGGGGGCCGGTGGAACGCAACCGTGCGGTCGGCGGTGAGGGCGCCGACGACGGGGGTGCCCTGACCCTGGGGAGCACCGCGTACGACCATGGGTTGGGCGCCAACGCGCCGAGTCAGGTGCGCCTCTACCCGGCGGGTGGGTGCACGTCGTTCACCGCGACGGTGGGCATCGACGCGGCCGCGGTGGCGGCCGGTGGCGGCACCGTCACCTTCCAGGTCGCCGGGGACGGCAAACCTCTCTACGACAGCGGCGTGGTCACCTGGGAGACTCCGCCCAAACCGGTCCAGGTCGACGTGACCGGCGTGCAGGTACTGGACCTGGTGGTCGGCGACGGCGGGGACGGCCTCGGCAACGACAACGCGGACTGGGCGGACGCGAGCCTGGTCTGCCAGCCCTGACCCGTCGCGGCCCTTGGAGACCGGCGAGCGGACAGCGGGCAGACCGGCGGCCCGGAGCATCGACATCGGAGCGAGTGGTGACTGCTGAACCCGACCCGACGGATCCGATCACCGCGGCCGAGGGGCGTGAGCTGACCCGGCTGGCGGCCGGGACGGTACGCGACCGGCTGGTGGGCGTCGAGTCGCCGACGCCGCCGCCGGTGCTGCCGGTACTGCTGGCGCCCGGCGCGTCGTTCGTGACGCTGACCCGCCGCGGCCGGCTGCTCGGCTGCATCGGATCGTTGGAGCCGGTACGTCCGCTGCACCTGGACGTGGCGCGCAACGCCGCCCGGGCCATGCGGGATCCGCGGATGCCCCCGGTGAGCGCCGCGGACTGGCCCGAGCTGGACATCTCGGTCGCCGTGCTGACACCGCCGGAGCCGCTGGCCGTACGGGACCGGGACGCGCTGCTCGCCGCGCTGCGCCCGGGGGTGGACGGGGTGCTCGTCACCGACGGGACCCACCGCGCCACCTTCCTGCCGGCGGTCTGGCAGAAGCTGCCGGAGCCGGCCCGTTTCCTGGATCAGCTGCTGGTCAAGGGCGGCTGGCCGGCGGGTGGCTGGCCGGCGGACACGCGGGTCAGCCGGTACCGCACCCTGGAGTTCAAGGACCCCGCGCCGCGCGGGCCGCTGCCCACCAGCTGACGGCCCGCACGGCGCTCGCCATCCGCACGGCGCAGCCGGTGGCAGGATGGGACCGTGACCGCCACACCGCCGGAACCGTCCCCCGAGCCGCCGTCGCCGCTGATCACCGAGGCGATGAGGAAGGCCGCCGTGGTCTGGCTGAGCGGGCTGCCGGGCCAGCCGGAGGGCCGCGACGCGGCCGTCTGGTGCGCCTGGCTGACCGACGCGTTGTACGTGGTGTCCGGTCCGGGCGAGCAGCGGGCACCGGGCCTGGCCGTGGCCACCGACTGCCGGGTCACCGGTCGCGGCGACAACGGCGCCCGCATAGTGACCTGGCCGGCGACGGTGACGCCCGTCGAGCCCGGCGGCGAGGAATGGGCGCGTGTGGTGCCGCTGCTGGTCGGCAAGCGGCTCAACCTGCCCACGACCGAGGACACCCCGGCACGGTGGGCGGCCGAATGCACGGTGAGCC
>JBAUUM010000637.1:0-4319 GCA_049582705.1 Actinocatenispora sp. | reverse complement strand
GGGTCAGGCTCTCACCGCGGGTCGAGGCGGTGGTACCGGCCCCGCAGGTAGGCCAGCGCCGACCGGTCCGCGGCCAGCACCACCCGCTCGATCGTCGCATCGACCCGGCTGCTCCAGCCCACCTCCGCGGTGCCGTCCAGGCGGCAGCCGAGCCAGCCCGCGCCGTCCCGCAGCACCGGACCCCACTCCGTGTCCGTCCAGTCGTCCTGGGCGAACAGCCCGCCCGGCGCCGGCATCACGCCGCCGAACTGGTCGGCGAGCCGCTGCTGGTCGGGTCCGAGGAGCTGCACCGTGAACCGACCCACCTGCTCGACGGCGTCGGCCAAGTCGCTGTCCGGGTCGACCATGCCGACGACGTGGCCGGGCTCGCCCTCCACGACCAGGACCGACGCGACCGTGAGCCCGGCACGGGCCCGCCCCGTGCCGGCCGCCCAGAGCGTGACCGGCGCGGCCAGCCGGCCCCGGAAGCGGCGTACCGCGTCCCGGTCGGCCGGTGGCGGCACGAACGGATGTTCCTCGTGGATCTCCGCGCCCGGTTCCATCACCCGCCCATTCTTCCGCCGCGACACCCGCTCCGGCGGCGTACCACCGACACGGCGGCGTACGGCCGACGCGGCCAAGCATGCCGAGTCGGCACGGCCACCGCCGGCGCGGCCCACGCCGACCCGGGCGACGGTCAGTACGCGCCGCGGCGCGCGAACACCACGCCCAGGGTGCGCCACAGGATCAGCAGGTCGAAGGTGAGCGACCAGTTGTCCACGTAGTACAGGTCGAGCCGCACTGCGTCGTCCCAGGACAGGTCGGACCGGCCGGACACCTGCCACAGGCCGGTGATGCCGGGGCGGACCAGCAGCCGACGCCGTACGTCGCCGAGAAAGTCGCCGTCCTCCGCGGGCAACGGCCGCGGGCCGACCAGTGACATTTCGCCCTTGAGAACGTTGATCAGCTGTGGGAGTTCGTCCAGCGACGCGCGACGCAGGAAGCGGCCGATCGGAATGATCCGCGGATCGTTACGGATCTTGAACAGCAGCCCGTCCGTCTCGTTCTGGTCGGCGAGCAGGGCGAGCCGGTCCTCCGCGTCCGTGTACATGGTGCGGAACTTCCAGACGTGGAAGAGGTCACCCTCACGCCCCACCCGGGGCTGCCGGAAGAACACCGGGCCGGGATCGGAGATCTTGATGGCGAGGGCGATCGCCGCGAACAGCGGGGTGAGCACCAGCAGGCCGAGCGCCGCGGCGATCCGGTCCAGCAGGTTCTTCGCCACCCAGCCGATGCCCGAGATCGTGGGCTCTTCCACGTGCAGCAGCGGCAGGCCCTCGACCGGTCGGATGTGCACCCGCGGGCCGGCGACGTCGGTCAGCTGCGGCGCCACGACCAGGTCGACGCCGGTGCCCTCCAACTGCCAGGCCAGCCGACGCAGGCCGCCCTGCTCGTCGCGGGTCGCGCCGCACACCGCGATCGTGTCCGCGCCGATCTCCCGCACCACCTGCAGCATGTCCGAACTGGCGTACAGCGGCACCGGGGCCTCGACGCCCCGCGCGCCGGACCGGCCCTCGGTGAGGTAGATCCCGATCGGTACCAGGCCCGCGTTCGGGTTACGGGTGATCGCGGCGTAGACCTCCAGCGCCTCGGGCAGCGTGCCGACCAGCAGCAGCTGCTGCGAGGCACCGCCGCGGCGGCGGATCAGGTACACGACGAGCCGGGCCACGACCCGGGCCAGCAGCACGTACGCGGCCCCGGCGAGCAGCGCGGTGGCCACGGCGAGCCGGGACAGGTCGGCCTTGAAGGCCATCACCACGAACGACACGACCGCGACCACGATGAGCGTGCCGCGGAAGACCCGTTTGAACTCCTCGGTGCCGATGCCCAGGTAGCGGCGCTCGTACGCGCGGCTGCCCCACAGCACGACGCTCCAGCCGATCGGCAGGAACAGACAACCCCACAGCCACATCGACAGGGGGTGCGTGTTCAGGTCGCTCTCCGGAACGAATCCGGCGTACGGATGGTTCGAGAGGGGCTGGGCCAGGATGGCGGTGAGGCCACCGAGCGAGGTGCAGACGAACTCCACGACCGCGAGGACCCCTGAATACCAGCGGTCCCACGTGATGTCGCGGCGGACCCGGTCCCGAAGCCAGGGGGAGCGGGTGATGCCGTTGTTGCGCTCCGGCAGGTTGAGCTCCTTGGTCGGCCGTGGCAGTTGCGCGTCCGGACTGCCCGTGCTGACCTGCTCCACTGTGATGTCCGGACGTTCGAGGCTTGTGGTCACCTCAGTGTGCCCTCCCGCGCAGCACGCACCGTAGTATCCGGCGCCATCAGTCTGCCACGCGGGGTGGGTTCACACTGCCGCCCCTTGAGCTGACCACCGACCCCAGACCCGCCTGCCCCGCAGACTCCGCTGCGGCGCACCACTTCCCTGTGTTCTCCACAACCCGCGTCACTTCAGCAGCCGCGACATCCGACGGTCGGCCAAGGGTCGGCCGGAGGTCTGGCAGGTCGGACAGTACTGAAGACTCGAGTCGCTGAACGACACCGTCCGGACAGTATCACCGCAAACCGGGCAGGGAAGACCGGCCCGCCCGTGAACCGCGAGTCCGGAACGTTTCTCCGCCTTCAGCGTGGCCGTCCGCTGGCCCACCGCGCGTTGCACCGCCCCGTCGAGTACCGAATGAACCGCCTGGTAGAGCCGCTCGACCTGGTCGTCGTCGAACCGGTCGGCGCGGGCGAAGGGCGACATCCGGGCAGTGTGCAGGATCTCGTCCGAGTACGCGTTCCCGATACCGGCCAGCACCGACTGGTCGATCAGCAGTCCCTTGATCTGCTGGCGGCGTCCCTCGATCCGGCCGGCGAACTCGATACGGGACAGCTCCAGCGGATCGGGGCCAAGCCGGACGATACCGGGAACCTGTAACGGGTTGGTCACCAGATACGCGGCGAGGCGCTTCTGCGTGCCGGCCTCCGTCAGGTCGAAGCCGGAGCCGTCGTCGAACCGCAGCCGTACGGCGATCGGCCCCTTCCCCGGTCGGGGCGGCACCGCCGGTACCGACTCCCGGTAGTGCAGCCAGCCCGCCCGGGACAGGTGCACGACGAGATGCAGCTCGGGGTCGCCGGAGAACCGGATGTCCAGGAACTTGCCGTGCCGCCCGGCACCGACGAGGCTGGTACCGACCAGGGCCGTCAACGGCGGATCGTAGGTCTTCATGACGTTGAACGCGGCGACGTCGGCGCGGTCCACCCGGTGGCCCGCCGTACGCTCCGCCAGGTACGCGGCGAGCGCCGCCACCTCCGGTAACTCCGGCATGCGTCCAGTTCAGCAGGTCCGAGGCGGATCGTCCATGGACTGGCCCACACAACCGCCCAGTACGCTGACGGCTTCACCAACGCACGACGTGGCGCCACACGGGAAGTGAAGGTCGCATGAAGGTTGTCATCGCGCACAACCTCTACTCCTCCGCACAGCCCTCCGGGGAGAACCAGATCGTCGAGTCCGAGTCGCGGATGCTGGCCGAGGCCGGGGTCGAGGTGCTGCCGCTGCTCCGCAGCTCCGACGAGATCGAGGAGATGTCCGCGGCCCGCAAGGCGACGCTGCCCCTCTCGCCGATCTACGCGCGGGACGCGCAGCGGACGCTGACCGAGCTGATCCGGCGCGAGCGCCCCGACGTCCTGCACCTGCACAACCCGTACCCGTTGCTGTCCCCGTGGGTGGTACGCACCGCGCACCGGCACGGTGTCCCGGTCGTGCAGACGGTGCACAACTACCGGCACGTGTGTGCCGACTCGACGTACTACCGGCAGGGTCATCCCTGCCACGACTGCCTGGGCAAACGCTTTCCGTACCCGGCGGTGCGGCACTCCTGCTACCGGGGCTCCCGGGCGCAGAGCGTGGTGATGGCCACCACACTGGCCGTGCACCGGCCGACCTGGCGCTCCGTCGACCGGTTCATCGCGCTCGCCCCGCACATCGCCGACCACCTGGCCTCGTTCGGCATCACCGACGAGCAGATCACCGTCAAGCCCAACGGCATACCGGACCCGGGGGCGCACGACGAGCGCGGCGACGGCTTCCTGTTCTTCGGCCGGCTGGTCGACGCCAAGGGCGTCGGCCTGCTGCTCGACGCGTGGGAACGGCACGCCGACGGCGACCTCGGGACCCTGCGCATCGTCGGCGACGGCCCGCTGCGGGCCCGCGTCGAGGTGGCCGCCGCCACCCGCGCCGACGTCGAGTACCTGGGCCTGCTCGACCACGAGGCCGCGCTGCGGGCCGTCCGCGCCGCCGCCGTGGTCGTGGCGCCCTCCACGTACGCGGACGCGCTGCCCACGGT
>JBAUUM010000636.1:0-2053 GCA_049582705.1 Actinocatenispora sp. | reverse complement strand
GGTTGCCGAACTGCGGGCCGGCCTGCGGTTGTCCCGGCGCGGGCTGACCCCAGGCGGGCTGGTCCCACGGGTGCTGACCCGGCATCGGCGCGGACCCCGGACCGCCGGGCATCGGACCGCCGGGCATCGAGCCACCCGGGAACTGACCCGGCCGCTGTCCGTACGGGGCACCGGGTGCGGTGGCCGCGCCGGGCCGGTCGGAGGTGCGCCGGAACAGCGCCACCAGGAGCAGAGCCCAGCCGGCGAGAGCGAACAGCATCCGGAGGATGCTCGA
The DNA here is from genome assembly GCA_049582705.1 of Actinocatenispora sp. GTDB lineage: Bacteria > Actinomycetota > Actinomycetes > Mycobacteriales > Micromonosporaceae > Actinocatenispora. Next base: position 1,779 of record JBAUUM010000636.1, on the reverse strand, counting down.
CACCGAGAAGAAGATGCCGAGCACGCCGTACGACATGCCCATGTTGCTCATGAACCAGGGCGCGTTCGCGCTGAACACCGACGCGAACAGGGAAACCAGCTCGGACACGGTCATCGCGACGAAGCCGAGCACCACGGACGTGGCGCGGGAGCCGAGCCGCTTCCGGAACGCCAGCGACAGGACGAGCCCGAGCAGCACGACGAGCAGTTCGGGTATGGCCAGACCCACGTACAACAGCTGCATGAACGGTCCTTCCGGCGAGCGGGGGGACGGGCGCGTCTGCCGGTCCGCGGTCGCTCCGCCGGAGGATCAGTCCGGCGGAGCGTCCAGGATGCCCCGGTCGCGCGCCCAGCGGAAGAGTTCCGCCTCGGCCTCGTCCGGCGGCAGCGGGCCACGTTCGAGCCGCAGCTCCTTCAGATGCGACCAGGCCGCGCCGACGTCCGGGCCCGGCGGGATGCCGAGCAGCTTCATGATCGCGTTGCCGTCAAGGTCCGGCCGGATCCGGGCCAGGTCCTCCTGCTCCTGGATCCGGGCGATCCGGTCCTCCAGGGTCTGGTAGTCGTGCGCCAGGGCGGCGGCCTTGCGCCGGTTGCGGGTCGTGCAGTCGGACCGCACCAGCTTGTGCAGCCGGGGGAGCAGGTCACCCGCGTCGGTCACGTACCGGCGCACCGCCGAGTCGGTCCACTCGCCGCGCCCGTACCCGTAGAACCGCAGGTGCAGGGCGATCAGGTGGGAGACCTGGGCGATGGTCTCCTTCGGGTACTTCAGCGCCTTCATCCGACGCCGCGCCATCCGCGCGCCCACCACCTCGTGGTGGTGGAAGGACACCCGGCCGTCGGACTCGACCGCCTTGGTGGCCGGCTTGCCGACGTCGTGCAGCAGCGCCGCCATCCGCAGCACGAAGTCCGGGCCGTCCGACTCCAGCCGTACCGCGTTCTCGACCACGGTCAGGGTGTGCTCGTACACGTCCTTGTGCTGGGCGTGCTCGTCGATGTGCATCCGCAGCGCGGGCAGTTCCGGCAGGAACACCTCGGCGAGACCGCTGTCGACCAGCAGCCTCAGCCCCGCCACCGGGTCGGCGCCGGACAGCAGCTTGGTCAGCTCGTCGCGGATCCGCTCGGCGGTGATCCGGGCCAGGTCGCCGGCCATCCGGGTCATCGCGGTCCGCACCGGTTCGTCGACGACGAAGCCGAGCTGCGCGGTGAACCGGGCCGCCCGCAGCATCCGCAGCGGGTCGTCGGCGAACGACTCCTCCGGCGTGTTCGGCGTGCGCAGCACCCGGCGCGCCAGGTCGGTGACCCCGCCGTACGGGTCGACGAACCGGTGGTCCGGCACGGACACCGCCATCGCGTTGACGGTGAAGTCCCGGCGCCGCAGGTCGTCGTCGATGCTGTCGCCGTACCGGACGATCGGGTTGCGGCTGACCCGGTCGTACGCCTCGGCGCGGTACGTGGTGATCTCCAGGCGCATGCCGCGTCGGCTCGCGCCGATGGTGCCGAACACCATGCCGGTGGTCCAGGTCGCGTCGGCCCAGCCGGTCAGCAGCTCCAGGGTCTGCTCCGGGCGGGCGCTGGTCGCGAAGTCGAGGTCCTCACCGATCGTCGTCGCGGGCGCGTCGGTGGAGCCGCGCCCTCCGACGGGTCGGGTGCGGCCCAGCAGGGCGTCCCGTACCGAGCCGCCGACCAGGTAGAGCTGGTGTCCGGCGGCGGCGAACCGGCGGCCCACCTCGTCGGCGACCGGCGCGACGCGCAGGAGTTCGGCGATCGCGCGCTGCTGTTC
>JBAUUM010000635.1:0-15959 GCA_049582705.1 Actinocatenispora sp. | reverse complement strand
GGCGGTACCGCAGCCGGCGGCTCCGGCCGCACCGGTCACCGCCCCGGCGGCACCGGCACCCGCTCCGGTCGCGGCGTCGACCGGCACTGTGGCGACCGGTGCGGTCGCGGGCAACGGCGTTCCGCTCGGCGACACCGCAGCCGTCCGCGACTACATCCACACCACCGCCGCCTCCGTACTCGGACTACCCACCAGCGGCCTACAGGCCGCCAAACCACTCAAGCGCCAAGGCCTCGACTCACTCATGGCCGCCGAACTCCGCAACCGCATCAACAACGACCTCGGCATGCTGCTCCCCATCGCCAAAATGCTCGGCGGCCAGAGCATCAACGACCTCGCCGACGACGTCGTCACCGAAGCCGGGGCGAACGGCGGCGGGCGGTGACCGGTCCCCGACCGGGGGCCGACGACGTACCACATGACCCACACACCCAGCGACAACACGAGGAGGTAGCGGCGTGGCCCGTACCGTGCTGGTGACCGGCGGCAACAGAGGCATCGGACTGGCGATCGCGAAGGCGTTCGCCAAGCAGGGCGACCGGGTCGCCATCACCCACCGGGGGAACTGGGAGCCAGAGGAGGGCATCTTCGGCGTCACCTGCGACGTGACCGACTCCGCCGCCGTCGACGCCGCGTTCACCGCGGTCGAAGAGGAGCTCGGCCCGGTCGAGGTACTGGTGGCCAATGCCGGCATGACCGTGCCGGTGCAGCTCAACGACATGACCGAGGACCAGTTCGTCAGCGTGCTGGACACCAACCTGACCGGTGCGTGGCGCTGCGCCAAGCGTGCCGCGAAGTCGATGGGCAACGCCCGCTGGGGCCGGATGATCTTCGTGTCCTCCGCCGCCGGCATGTGCGGCAGCCCCGGGGAGACGAACTACGCGGCGAGCAAGTCCGGTCTGGTGGGCATGGCCCGCTCGATCACCCGCGAACTGGCCACCCGTGGGGTCACCGCGAACGTCGTGTCGCCCGGCTTCGTCGAGACCGACATGGTCTCCGACATCCCGAAGAACCTGCGTACCTTCTACGAACGGTGCATCCCGGCCGGCCGGTTCGGCCACGTGGACGAGGTCACCCCGGCGGTGCTCTGGCTCGCCGGCGAGACCTCCGGCTACGTCAACGGCTCCATCATCACGATCGACGGTGGCCTGTCGATGGGTCACTGACCCGGCCCCCTGTTTCTGTGCAGCGGCACGCCGAACAAGTCGGCATGCCGCTGCACAGTTCACGGGGGTGTCCGCTTCTGTGCAGCGACGCGCCGCGTGGTTCGGCGTGTCGCTGCACAGAAGAGGGAACGCGGCACGGGAACTCCGTACGGCACAGGCCGGCGAGCGGGAGCGGTCAGCGCACGGTTCGCGGGGTGCGGAGGCCGGTCAGCGCGCGTTGCGCAGCGAGGACATCGTCACGGTCAGATCGGTGACCCGGGCGTCGGCCGGTGTCTCCACGGTGCGCAGGACCAGCTCGGCCAGCGTCTCCGGCTGGATGTACAGCTCCGGCTTGTACTTGCGGCCGTGCCCCTCGCGGATCCCGCGCTGCATCTCGGTCGCGGTGCAGGCGGGGTAGATGGTGGTGACTCCGACGCCGTACCGGTCCTCCTCGTCGCGCAGCGTCTCGGCGAGCGTGTGCAGGCCGACCTTGCTCGCGGTGTAGGCGCCCCAGCCGGGCTGTACCCCGTGGCTGTACGCGTTGAGGAACAGCACGTGCCCGCCGGCCTTACGCAGCGCGGGCAGGCAGAGCCGGGTGATCTCCGCCGCGGCGACCAGGTTGACGGTGAGCTGCTCGATCCAGGAGGCCGCGGAGGTCCGGCCGATCGGCGCGAGGTCGATCACGCCCGCGCAGTGCACGAGTACGTCGAGGCTCTCGGGCAGCGCCGGGGTCAGGGTGGGCTCGATGTCCTGGGTACGGGTCAGGTCCAGGACGACCGGCTGGGCGTCGAGGGCCTTGAGCCGGTCGGCGTCACGGCCGAGCGCGATGACGTCGTCGCCGCGGTCCCGGAACCGCCGCAGCACCGCGGAGCCGATGCCTCCCGTCGCACCGGTCACCATCGTTGTCGCCATGTGGTTCTGCTCCTTCGTTGTCGCGCGGTCACTGCCGCGCGGATCGTCGCACGCGTCTCACTGCCGCGCGGGTCGTCGGTCGCCGCGCGGATCGTGCACGCGGGTCACTACCACGCGGGCCCTCTCCGCGCGGATCAGCACCGCGCGGATGGTTGCCGCGCGGGCCGGCGGCGCGGTCAGGACGCCGTCGTGTCGGTGGCGAACGCGACGTCCTTCTGCTGGTCCAGCGCGTCGAGTCGGTTCTGCAGCGAAGTACGGATCAGCTGGTACGAGTCGCTGCCGAGGGCGAGCCGCAACGGCACCGGCCGCTGGTCCGCGCAGTCGGCGATCGCGGACGCCATCTTGGCCGCGTCGCCGGGCGAGGGCAGTACGCCGGCGTCGACGGCGCGGCGGATCCGCCCGGCGGGCGTACGGGTGTAGACGGGCATGGCGGGCGCGCTGTCCCGGCTGCTGCCGGCGAAGTTGGTGGCCACGGTGCCGGGTTCGACGATGGTGACGCCGATGCCGAAGCCGTGCACCTCCGCGGCCATCGACTCGAAGAAGCCCTCCACGCCCCACTTCGACGCGTGGTAGACGGCCATCCCGGGCAGGGTGCACTGGCCGCCGACGCTGGAGATCTGGATGAAGTGCCCGGAGCCCTGGGCGCGCAGGTGCGGCAGCACCGCGCGGGCGAGCTGCATCGGGCCGACGAGATTGGTCCGCAGCTGCCGGTCGAGCTGTTCGTCGGTGATCTCCTCGGCGGCACCGAACAGGCCGTAGCCGGCGTTGCTCACCACCACGTCGATCCGGCCGAGTTCCGCGACGGCCCGGTCGACCACCTCGCGTACCTGGGTGTGGTCCGTGACGTCGAGCTGGGCGGTCCACGGTGGACGTCCGCCGTCCGACAGGTCGGCGAGGGTGCGTGGGTCGCGGGCGGTCGCGGCGACGCGCTCGCCCCGGGCGAGCAGTTCGGTGACCAGGGCGCGCCCCAGGCCCGTCGAGCTTCCGGTCACCAACCAGGTGCGCGCGGGCATCAGTGGCCTCCGGAGGTCACGCCGTCAGAGTCGTCCGTCGGACCTGACCAGTCAACATGCCGTGCCATGATTTCTCCTTGAACTTCGCTTGGACCAGACAGACATGTCATGCCATCTCGTGCAACCCTCGTCCGGCATTTCCCTAGTCATGGCCGGAGAGCTGTTTCACAGATTCCTTGGGAATCAATAGAGGATCGCTTGAGCCGGGCCCGCAGGGTCCACGGCACGTACCGGAAGGTGAACCCTCCGACATGGACGGTGGTCGGCGGCGTTCCCGCGTCCGCGCCGTATCACCTGTTCAGCGCGTGATCGGCGGAGTGACGGAGCGCAGCGCCGGGCGGCCCTGGCCGGTGGTGTCAAGGGTATTGTGCGGCCGGTCACCGACGTTGACCACCTGGGTGGGCGGTGTTAGCGTCCGATTCCGACAACGCCCGACCCAGCACAATCCTCCGGGCGCGGAAATCGATTCGTGAAACCGTGGATCGTGCTCAGCCGCTGGGAGCAGTCGTGCCGCAACAAAGCGTTTCCGCCGACGGTGGTCCGGTGACCGAATGGGTCGATGAATATCTGCTCGCCGGGCCGGACGACCACGTGTGCCTGCATCTCGCCGAGCCGGTGACCCGTGCCGCGCTGCGCGAGCTGGTCGACGCCCGCTGCGCGGAACTGTCCGCCGCCGGGCTGATCCGTGGTGGCGCCGTGAGCCTCCGGCTGCCGCCCAGCCTCACCTACATCGTGAACCTGCTCGCCTGCTGGCGGATCGGCGCCCAGGTCTCGCTGCTGGATCACCGGCTCACCGCGCACGAGGTGGGCCAGGCGCTCGGCCGTATCGATCCGCAGGTGGTGGTGTCCGCGGACCGGGCCACCGGCCCGATGCTGCGCGGCTACAGCGAGGTCACCGCGGTGACCGAGGTTCGGGACGGCCAGCCGGCCCGCACCGGGCACGCGCTGCTCCAGCTCAGTTCCGGCTCCACCGGACCGTCCAAGGTGATCGGACGTACCGCCGCCGACCTCGTCGCCGAGATCGAGCGGTACAAGCTGATGGACGGGGTACCGCTCGCCGGCGAACGCATCGTGCTGCTCGCCTCGATGGTGCACGTGCTCGGCCTCGTCGGTGGCCTGCTCTACGCCCTCAACGCGGGCGTGACCCTGGTACTGCCGAGCTTCCTCACCACCTCCGTCATCGTGGACACGATCGCCGCGTCCGACGAGCCGACCACCGTCATCGGCGTGCCGTTCCACATCACGCTGCTCTCCGCGGCGAACCCCGACCGCAAGCTGCCGCAGCTGATCCGGATGACCGTCGGCGGCGAACTGGTACGGCCCACCGTGGCGCAGGCCTTCGACGACCGGTACGGCGTTCCGCTGGGCGTCATGTACGGCATGACCGAGGTCGGCGTCATCGCCACCGACCTGTTCGGCGAGAACCGCCCGAAGCTCGCCCCGGCACCGGGGATGACGCTGCGGGTGGACAACGGCGAGCTGCTGATCGCCCGGCCGGAGAGCCCGTACGTGGGGCTGGTCGACCCGCACCGGTTCGTGGACGGCTGGCTGCACACCAAGGACGCCGGCACGATCGACGACGGCACCGGCCTGCTGGCCGTGCAGGGCCGGCTCGACTCGCAGGTCTCCATCGGCGGTCTGAAGGTCGACCTGACCGAGGTCGAGCAGGTGATGGCCGAGCTTCCGGGCGTGGCCGAGGTCGTGGTGGGCCACGACGGCGCCATCGAGGCGTTCGTGTCCCTGGACGGCTGCACACCCGCCGAACTCGAGAACGAACTGGTGACCCGGCTGGCGGCGTACAAGCGCCCGCAGCGGGTCCACGTGCTCCCCCGGCTTCCCCGTACCTCCAGCGGCAAGTTCGTCCGCGACCCGCGCGTACTGCGGGACGCCGCCGACCGGGCCGCCGCCGAGACCGCCGCGGCGGTCACCGAACCCGTCCAATCCTGAACCACCAACGCCGAAGGAGCCCCCGTGCCCACGTCCGACGAGGTAACCAGCTTCGTTCTCAAGTCTCTGCAGGAGATGAACTTCGACGTCGACGACGCCACCGCCGAGAGCCTGCTCGGCCCGGGCGGTGTCGACCTCGACTCGCTGGCCGTCGCCGAACTGGCCCTGCGCATCGAGGACACCTACGGCGTGAAGTTCGCCGAGGACGAGATGGAGGGCCTGGTCGTGATGACTCTTGGCGAGTTCGCCAACGAGATCGTCCGCCACGCCGAGAAGAACGCCGTAGAAGGCGCCGCGAAGTGACCGTTCCGGCGCTTGTTTCCCGCGAGGACGTGGTCGCGATCCTCGCGGCACCGGGGAATCGACCGCCGGAGACAGTCCCGGAGCGCATCGACTCGCTGGGCCTGGCCTGGTTGATCCACGAGGCGGAGCAGAGCCTCGGCATCCAACTGGACCTGACCGACGAGCTGATGGAACGGATGAGCACGGTGTCGAGTGCCGTTGAGGTGCTCCGCGACGCGCAGCAGCGGTCGCGTGCCGTCGATGGCTAGCCTGCCGGCAGTCCCGCCGCGCCGGCCCGCGCAGATCGCGGTGACCGGCACGGCGGTCGTGTCCGCGGCCGGCCGGGGCACCGCGGCCCTGATGGCCGCGGTGCACGCCGGGCGGCCCGCGTTCCGCCCCGTCACCAGGTTCGACGTCGGCGCGCAGCGGGCCTCCTCGGCCGGTTGTCTGTCCGACGCCACGGACCTGTCGACGGAACTGGCCGGCGTCGTCGACGAGGCGTGCCGGGACGCCGGGCTGACCGGCACGCAGCGCGCCGACAGCCCGCTGCTGCTGGCCATGCACGCGGAACCGGACCTGGTCCGCACCGCGACGCCGGAACGGGCCGTCGCGGGTGCGGCCGGCAGCGCGGTCGCGCTCGCCTCCCGTACCGCGCTGGGGACGGCACTGCGCACGTACACGACGGGCTGCGTGGCGGCGAGCAACGCGCTCGTCGACGCCGCGCGGATGATCGCCACCGGCGCGGCGGAACGCGTCGTGGTGGCGGCCGGCTACCTGGTCGACGCGGACTACTTCCTGGCGTTCGACGCCGGTCGGGCGCTGTCGGTGACCGGCCTGGCCCGACCGTTCAGTACCGGCCGGGACGGCATGGTGCTCGCCGACGCGGTCGTCGCCGTCGTCCTGGAGGACCCGCTGTCCGCCGAGCGGCGCGGTGCCCCGGAGCTGGCCCGGCTGGCCGGCTGGGGTCGCGCCGGTGACGCCTTCCACGTCTGCCAGCCTGAACCCGACGGGTCGGGCATGGCCCGCGCGGTCACCGCCGCCCTGCGGCACGCCGGCCTGACCCCCGACGACCTCGGCTACCTCAACGCGCACGGCACCGGCACGGTGCAGAGCGACCGGGCCGAGACCCGGGCCCTGCACACGGCGCTCGGCGAACACGCCACCCGGATCCCGCTCAGCTCGACGAAGTCGGTGCACGGACACACCCTGGAGGCGTCCGCGCTGCTGGAGTTCGTCATCACCGTACTGACCCTGCGTTCGGGCCGGTTGCCGGTGAACGCCGGCTACCTCGGCCCGGACGACGAGTGCCGCGCCCTCAACCTGGTCCTCGCCGGGACGGCCGGCGACGCCCGGTACGCCCTGAGCCTCAACTCCGCGTTCGGCGGGGCCAACACGGCACTGGTGGTGCGCGCATGACCGGCCCCCTGTCCGCCACCCGGCAGCCCGCGGTGGAGTCCGCCGACCGGATCCCGGCCGGCCTGACCGTGCTCGGCAGTGCCCGGTGGCCGGCCGAGACCGACCCGGACGGGCCGACCGGCGCGCTGCCCCGGCTGCCCGGGTTCATCGAGTCGACGTTCAGCCCGTTGGTCGCCGCGGTCGCGGACGAATGCCTGTCCGGCCGGTACGGCGCTGCGCCGCTGGCGGACGGCGAGCGCGTCGCGGTACTGCTGGCCACGGTGCGCGGTGACATGTCCATCGCGCGGGCGATCGCCGCCACGGTCGACGCGGGCCGGCGGATGTCACCGCTGCTGTTCTTCCAGTCCGTGGCGAACGCCGTGCTCGGGCACGTGGCGGCCCGCTGGGGGCTGGGCGGGCCGGTGCTGTGCGTCAGCCCGGTCGGCGAACCGTACGACGACGCGATGGGACTGGCCGCGTCGCTCGTCGACACCGGCGAGGCGGACGCCGTACTGGTGATGTTCGTGGAGCAGTCCTGGACACCCGACGAACGCGACCGGGCCAGCGCGTTCCTGGTCGCCGCCGGCGATCCCGGCGGTCCCGACCGGCACGACAACCAAGGAGACCGACTGTGACCTTGACGATCGGACAGTGCCGCGCGGCGCTGCGGGACCACCCCGACGTCGGCGCCGGCAACGTCCTGCCGACCCTCCTGAAGCTGGGCGTCGACCCGTCCGGGCCGGGCCTGATCTTCGACACGCCCGTGGACGGGCACGAGGCGATGTACCGGTTCACCCTGGGCGAGCTGACCGAACGGGTCCGCACCCGGGCGGCGCACCTCGCCGGTCAGGGGATCAGATCCCGCGACCCGGTGGCGATCTACGCCGTGTCCGCCGCCGACCAGGTGCTCACCAGCCTGGCGCTGATGTGGCTGGGCGCGATCCCCGCGCCGGTCAACGGCTACCTCTCCGCCGAGATCGTGGCCGAGTACATCCGCCGGCTGCGGCCGGTCGCGGTACTCGCCGACGACGCCCGGGTGGCGACCCTGGGCAAGCAGGGCACGGCGGCCCAGCCGGTCTCCTCGCTGTCCGCCGGGGACCCGGCCACGGCGCCGGAGCCGTACCGGCACAGCGCGAGCGACCCGATCGCCATCACGCACTCCTCGGGTACGACGGGCATCCCGAAGGCGGTCGTGCACCACCACGACACCCTGTTCGGCTCGACCCGGCACCGGTTGTCGATGCCGATGTCGGACGGCGCGGAGCGGATGCTGTCGTCGCTGCCGACACCGCACGCCGCCACCGTGATCGCGGTCAACCTGGCCCTGAGCAACCGGGCCGAACTGCTGATGGTGTCCTCGCACGAGGGCGCCGTGACGCTCGACGCGATCGAGTCGTTCCGGCCCGGCACCGTACTGGGCTTCGCGGTGACCTGGTCGAACCTGGCGGGCGTGGACCTGAGCACGCGCGACCTCGACTCGGTGAAGGTCTGGTGGAACACCGGCGACGCCGTACACGAGACGCACATCCGGAACCTGGTCGCGGTGGGTCGGCACCGGGAGGTGACCCGGCAGGGCGTCGTCGAGAAGGCGGGGTCCCGCTTCGTCGACGGGCTCGGCTCCACCGAGATGGGCCACTCGATGTTCCACATCACGCACAGCTCCGACACCAACCGGTACGGCCGGTGCATCGGGCACAAGCACTCGTTCGTCGAGGTGGAGATCGTGGACCCGGACGGCCGGGTCCTGCCGACGGGCCAGATCGGTGAGCTGGCGGTGAAGTCGCCGACCCTCGCCCCCGGGTACTGGAACGACTCGGTGACCACGTACCGGACCCGGCTGCGCGGCTTCTTCCTCACCGGCGACCTGGTGTACCGCGACGACGACGGCTACTACTACCACGTGGACCGCAAGGTCGACGCGGTCCGGCTGGCCAACGGCACCTGGCTGTACACGGCGCTGAGCGAGGAGCGGATCCTCGCCGCCTGCACCGAGGTCGTCGACTGCACGGTCAGCGCGGTCGCCACCGACGACGGGACCATCACCGACGTCATGCTGATCATGCCCGGCGCCGCGGAACCGGCGACGGACCTGACCGAGCGGGTACTGGCCGCCCTCGGCGCCGACGCGGCCGCCACGGTCCGGGACGTACGCACCGTCAACCGGGAGGACCTGCCGACCGGGGCCACCGGCAAGATCCGCAAGAAGCTGGTACGCCAGTCCCAGATCGGCGAGACCGTCGGAGCGGTGCAGTGACCGCCCCGGCGCGCCCGACGGCGACCGTCACCGGTCTCGGCCTGGTGACACCGCTCGGCTGCGAGATCGACGGGTTCTTCGAGGCGCTGTGCGAGGCGCGGTCCGGTCTGGTCCGCCCGCCCGAGGACCACCCGGTCGCCGGCATCCTGGAAGTGGCCGGGATGGCGCCGACCATCGACCCGAAGACGGTGCTGCCACCGCCGGACACCCGCTGCCTCGACCCGTTCATCACGATGGGTGTCGCAGCGGCCGACGCGGCGCTGGCCGACGCGGGCATCGAGGTGGGCCGGGACGTCGATCCACTGCGTACCGCCGTCGTGGTGGCCAACAGCACCGGCGGCATGCTCACGTTCGAGGCGCAGGTGCTGGCGCGGGCGGAACGCGGTCGCACCGCGGTCAGCCCGTCGCTGCTGCCGGCCATGCTGCCGAACATGGCCGGCGCGCGGATCGCCATCAAGCACGGCATCCGCGGGTTCAGCTCCACCATCGCCACCGCCTGCGCGTCCAGCGCGTACGCGGTGGCCGAGGCGCTGCGGCTGATCCGGGAGGGCGTGGCCGACGTGGTCGTCTGCGGTGGGGCCGACGCGCCGCTGCTGCCGACCACCGCGACCGCCTTCCTCAACGCGCGGGCGCTCGCGTACGGCTGGGACGACCCGACCGAGGCGAGCCGGCCGTTCGACCGGCGCCGCAACGGTTTCGTACTCAGTGAGGGCGCGGGCGTGATGGTGGTGGAGCGCACCGAGCACGCCGACGCGCGCAACGCCGCCGGGTACGCCGACCTGCTCGGCTGGGGCGTGTCCACCGACGCGTTCCACGCCACCATGCCCCGTACCGACGGGGAGGGCGCGGCGGACGCGATGCGGCTGGCGCTGGCCGACGCGCGTCTCGCGCCGGGCGACGTCGGCTACGTCAACGCGCACGGCACCAGTACCAAGCGCGGCGACGCGGCCGAGGCGCAGGCGATCCGGACGGTGTTCGGCGAGGACGGGCCGGCGGTCAGTTCCACCAAGGGAGTCACCGGCCACCTGCTCGCCAGCATCGGCGTGGTGGAGGCGGCGGCGACGGCGCTGTCCCTGTCCAGGGGCCTGCTGCCGCCGACGCACAACCTGGTCGACCCGGACTGCGAACTCGACCACATCGCCAAGGCGCCACGCGAGGAGACGGTGGACGCGGCGGTGTCGAACTCGTTCGCGTTCGGCGGGCACAACGTGAGTCTGGTACTGGGACGTCCCGGTACCAGGGCCGTGCGGGCCGGCTCGAGCCGGTAGGACTAGGGGAGGCTAACGATGGATGTGTCGAACGTCGATCATGTCGAGTTCTACGTCGGAGACGCCCAGCAGATGGCGTTCTTCCTGTGTACCGCGTTCGGATTCCGGTTGCAGGGCCAGGGCGGTCCGGAGAACGGGCTGACCGACCAGCGGTCGCTGCTGGTACGGCAGGGCGGTGTGCGGCTGCTGCTCACCTCCGGGCTGAGCAGCGAGCACCCGGCCAGCCGGTACGTGCAGAAACACGGCGACGGGGTGGCCCGGATCGGTCTGGGCACCACGGACGCGAAGGCGGCCTTCGAGGAGGCCGTCGCCAAGGGCGCCACCGCGATCGAGGAGCCCCACGAGTGGCGGCACGGCGACGCGGTCGCGGTGACCGCCACCGTGTCCGGGTTCGGGGACGTGGCGCACCGGTTCATCGAACGCCACGACGCCACCGAGTTCCTGCCCGGCGCGATCGACGAGATCGCCGACGACCCGGAGTCGGGCGAGAGCCTGCTGGAGGTCGTCGACCACCTCGCGGTGTGCGTGCCGGCCGGGCATCTCGAACCGACCGTCAAGGCGTACCAGGACGTGTTCGGGTTCGCCGACATCTTCACCGAGAAGATCGAGGTCGGCACCCAGGCGATGGACTCGATCGTGGTGCAGAGCCCGTCGGGTCAGGTCACGCTGACCATCATCGCGCCGGACCCGACCGCGCAGCCCGGCCAGATCGACGACTTCCTGCGCGCGCACGACGGCGCCGGCGTCCAGCACATCGCGTTCAGCTCCAACGACATCAGCACCGCGATCCGTACCTTCGGGCAGCGCGGGGTCCGGTTCCTCAGCACCCCGGGCAGCTACTACGACGCGATCGAGAAGCGGCTCGGGGAGACCGAACTGTCGGTGACCAAGCTGCGCGAGGGCAACATCCTGGTCGACCGGGACCACTGGGGCGAGATGTTCCAGATCTTCACGGAGTCGACGTTCGTCCGCGGCACCCTGTTCTTCGAGCTCATCGAACGGCACGGCGCCCTCACGTTCGGGAGCAACAACATCAAGGCGCTGTACGAGGCGAAGGAACGCGAGCGCGCCGGCAGCAGTGTCCTGGCCTGACCCCACCGGGCCGAGTCATACGAGGGAGAACGGAACATGACGACCACCGAGTTCAGCCTCACCGACGAGGAACTGGCGCTGCTGCCGACCGACGACGAGGTCATGGAGTACGCCGAGCGCGGCTGGTACCTGACGAGGAAGCTGCTCACCGACGACGAGGCGGACGCGCTGCGCGACGCCAGCGAACGCTTCTACGCCGGTGAGCGCAGCCGCGAACTGCCGTCCCACCCGGCCAACCTCGCGTACTGGAAGCCGGAGCACGGCGCGGTGCAGCGGCACAACGACTACGTCCACTACGAGAGCGACGAGATCGGCGCGATCCTGCGCAAGCCGATCATCGGCGCGGTGGCGGCACGGCTGGCCGAGGCGAGCGAGATGCGCATCTTCCAGTCGACGCTGATCTACAAGCCACCGAGGCCGGGCGAGCAGACCAACCTGGTGCCGTGGCACTTCGACAAGCACTACTGGGCGACCTGCACCTCCGACCGGATGCTCACCGCGTTCATCCCGTTCCACGACCTCACCGAGGAACACGGGCCGATCACCATGGTGGACGGCAGCAACACCTGGAAGGAGATCGGCACCAACGACAGCATGTCGCGGCACTTCGCGCACCGCAGTCGCGAGGAGCTCGACCAGCTGTTGCGGGACAACGCCGAGTACAACAACGCCACCATCGCCAAGCTGCCGATGCTCATCCCCAAGGGGCACATGAGCTTCCACCACTGCCGCACGTACCACGGCAGCGGGCACAACCTGACCGACGGGCCGCGCCGGTCCATCTCGCTGCACCTGCAGGACGGCGCGAACCGGTACCAGCAGGCGCCGCTGTCCGACGGGTCGGTCGTCGTCTACAACCACGACGAGTTGGTACGCCGGGCCGACAACGGGATGCCCGACTACGCCGACCCGGACTTCTGCCCGGTGATCTGGCGGTCCGAGACGGGCGCGGCGAGCTGAGCACCGGGACCGTGACCACACAGAGCGGGAGACCTTCGATGCCCTCCGCCCCGTCGGCCGTGCTGTACCGCACGGTCCGACTGATCCGCCGGTTCGAGGAACGGGCGATCGAACTGGTGAAGTCCGGTGAGATCGTCGGTGGCATCCACCCGTACATCGGGCAGGAGGCGGTGGCGGCCGGGTGCTGTGCCGCGCTGCGCACCGACGACCTGATCACCAGTACGCACCGCGGGCACGGCCACGTACTCGCCAAGGGCGCCGAACCGCGCCGGTTCCTCGCGGAGCTGGCCGGCCGGTCCACCGGGCTCAACCAGGGTCGCGGTGGCTCGATGCACGCGGCGGACGTCGGCGTCGGCATCCTCGGCGCGAACGGGATCGTGGGTGCCGGCGCGCCGATCGCGGTCGGCGCCGCGTGGGCGGCCCGGCGGGCCGGCCTGGACCGGGTCGCGCTGAGCTTCTTCGGCGACGGCGCGGTCAACCAGGGTGTGCTGCTGGAGTCGCTGAACCTGGCGTCCCTGCACCGGGCACCGGTGGTCTTCGTGTGCGAGAACAACGGGTACGCGGTGACCCTGCCGGCCGGTGCCGGCAACGCGGGCAGCGTCACCGCCCGGGCCGAGGCGTTCGGCATCACCGCGTCCACGGTGGACGGCATGGACCCGGAGACGGTGTACGCGGCGGCCGCCGAGGCCGTGGCGCACGCCCGCCGCGGCGACGGTCCGGTGTTCCTGGAGCTGCTCACGTACCGGTTCGACGCGCACCACACCCGGGACAACCTGCTGCGGCTGCGGTACCGCACCGACGACGAGGTGTCGAGCTGGCGGTCCCGGGACCCGGTCGCGGTGCAGGGCGCGCGGTTGCCGGCGGACGAACGCGACGCCATCGACGCCGAGGTCGAGCGGGTGCTCGCCGACGCGGTCGAGTTCGCGTTGGCCAGCCCGGTGCCGGACGCGAGCGGTGCGCTCGACCACCTGTACGCCACCGGTCTGCGACCCAGGATGGGGATGGTCTGAGTGCCCTGGATGTCGTACCTGAAGGGTCTCAACAAGGCGCTGCGCGACGAGATGACCCGGGACGAGAGCGTCTGCGTGCTCGGCGAGGACGTGGGCGCCGGGGTCGCGGGGCTGACGATGGGGCTGCGCGACAAGTTCGGCGCGGACCGGGTCGTCGACATGCCGCTGTCGGAGCAGGCGTTCACCAGCTTCGCCATGGGCGCGGCCCTGTCCGGGCAGCGGCCGGTCATCGAGTACCAGATCCCGTCGCTGCTGTACCTGGCGATGGAGCAGATCGCCAACCAGGCGCACAAGTTCTCCCTGATGACGGGCGGGCAGGGCTCGGTGCCGGTCACCTACCTGGTGCCGGGGTCCGGCTCGCGGACCGGCTGGGCCGGCCAGCACTCCGACCACCCGTACGGGATGTTCGCCCACGTCGGGGTCAAGACCGTGGTGCCGGCGACGCCGACGGACGCGTACGCGCTGCTGGTGTCGGCGATCCGGGACGACGACCCGGTGGTGTTCTTCGCGCCGGCGAACTGCCTGTCGGCCCGGGACGACGTGATCGGCGAGATCGAGCCGGTGCCGCTGGGCAAGGCGCGGGTGCACCGGGAGGGCACGGACATCACCGTGGTCGCGATCGGCCATCTGGTGCCGTACGCGCTCGCGGTGGCCGAGCAGCTGGCGGGCCAGGTGTCGGTCGAGGTGCTCGATCCGCGCACCGTGTATCCGTTCGACTGGGCGGCGCTGGCCGCGTCGCTGCGCAAGACGGGTCGGCTCGTCGTGATCGACGACTCGAACCGGTCCTGCGGCATCGGTGCGGAGATCCTCGCGGTGGCCGCGGAGGAGATGCCGCTGGCGGGCCCGCCCAAGCGGGTGACCCGGCCGGACGGCGCGGTGCTGCCGTTCGCGCTGGAGCTCGACCGGCTGCTGCAGCCGGGCCAGGACCAGCTGATGGCGGCCGTCCAGATGGCGGTGAAGGCACGCTGGTGACCCGTACCGGCGTCCGGGGTCGCTGACCGCTTCCCTCCGGCCAGCGGCCCCGGATCCGTTCCCTCGGATCCGGGGCCGTTCCGCCCGCCACCTGGCGTGTCCACATCGGACCGGGGTCCGGGAGCCGTGGCGACCAGGCGCACGGAGTCGCCCGGTCGCCGTGTCGGCGATCGTCAGCCGGCGTCCCGGACGGCCTCGATCGCGCCGGTGCCCGCCGTCATGGTGGTGCCGACGACCCGGAACCCGGCCGTGGTGAGCAGCCCCTCGTACTGGGCCCCGGTGCGGTCGTGCCCCTCCAGCATGACCAGCATCAGCAGGTCCACCATGCGGGTACGGGCCTCGTCCGCGCGCTTGCCACCGGTGCCGGGCTCGGGCAGCAGGGCCTCCACCACGGCCAGCCGGGCGTCCGGGGGCATCGTGTCGCGCACGTGCCGCAGCAGCCGCACGGCGTTCTCGTCGTTCCAGTTGTGCAGTACCCGGGACAGCAGGTAGAGGTCACCGCCGGCCGGCACGGTGTCGAAGAAGCTGCCCTCGACGATGCGGACCCGTTCGAGCAGGCCCGCGTCGGCCAGGTGCTTGCGGGCCTGCCGCGCGGCGTCCGGCAATTCCAGCAGTACACCGGTCAGGTCGGGGTGCGCGGCCAGCACGCTGCCGAGCAGGGCACCGTTGCCGCCGCCGATGTCGACCACCGTCCGCACGCCGTCGAGCAGCGCGTCCGGTACGACCGGCAGTTCCTGCTGGCCGCCCATGGCCGCGTTGAACCGGTCCGCGGTGTCCGGATGGTCGTCCAGGTACTCGTAGAACGGTCGGCCGTGCCGTTCCTCGAAGGCGGGGCGCCCGGTGCGTACCGTGTGCAGGATCTCGCCGAAGGACTGGTGCACCTCCTCGCCGTAGAGCAGCGCGGTGGTGCGGGCCGAGTCGGGCGTGTCCGAGCAGAGGAACTCCGCCATCGGGGTCAGCGCGAACGTGTCCGGCGAGGGGTTGCGCAGCAGCCCGGCCGAGACCAGCGCCCGTAGCAGCCGCTCCAGGCTGACCGGGTGCACCTCGGCGAAGCGCGCCAGGTCGGCCGCGCTGCTCGGCCCGGCCTCCTTCATCCGGTCCGGCAGCCGCAGCGCGGCGAGCGCGTAGCAGGCCTGCGCGGTCCAGGCACCGGACAGGATGCCGAGCAGGCGCATCCGGTGCAGTTCACGGATCTTGTCGTTGCCGGCGGCCCCGTCGCTCATCGGTCGCCCTCCCCGGCACGGCCGGCGGCGAAGGTCGCGCGGAGGAACTCCGCGGCCTCGGCCATGGCGCGGGCACCGTCGTCGAGCGCGCCGGACATCGCGAAGAAACCGTGGATCATCCCGTCGTACCGGGACAGCCGGGTCGGCACGCCGTCGCGTTCGAGCCGGGCCGCGTACTGCTCCCCCTCGTCACGCAGCGGGTCGTACTCCGCGGTGATCACCAGCGCCGGCGGCAGGCCCTTGAGGGTCTCGGCGCGCAGCGGGGAACACAACGGGTCGGCGCCGTCGGCGGGGTCGGTGAGGTAGTGCTTCCAGTACCAGTCGACCGAGGAGGAGTTGAAGAAGCACGGGTCCGCGTTGTCGCGCAGCGACGGCGTCTCCGCGTGGTAGTTGGTGTTCGGGTAGACCAGCAGCTGGCCGGCCAGGTCCGGACCGCCGCCGTCGCGGGCCTGCAGGGTGACCGCCGCGGCCAGGTTGCCGCCGGCG
>JBAUUM010000634.1:0-5802 GCA_049582705.1 Actinocatenispora sp. | reverse complement strand
CATGTCGGTCGCCAGGTACCGGCCGGTAGAGGCGCGGTCCGGGACCGTGAGCGCCTCGACCCTGCCGTACCGGGGGGCAACGCCCGGCCGTTGAGGCAGGGTCCTGACCGGGCAGTATGCGCCGGGCGGGGCGGACGGGCGGCCGAATCGGCAATCCCGGCCGACGGGGCGGCACGGCGTGGTACCTGGTTAGCATGCGTGCCAGGAAGATCACTCTTGTCGCCCTGCTCACCGGCGTGCTGCTCACCGGATGCACCGGCGGCGACAACTCGGCCGGCACGCCGTCCGTCAGCGCCGCACCCAGCCCGGTCGGCAGCGGCCAGAGCGCCGTGTACGAACAGGTCGTCGACAGGGTCCTGCGGTCGGTCGTACAGATCACCACACGGCAGGGCCTCGGGTCGGGCATCGTGTTCGACAGCAAGGGCCACATCGTCACCAACGCCCACGTGGTCGGGCACTCGAAGCACTTCCAGGTGACGACCGCGACGAGCAACAAGCCGGTGGACGCGACGCTGGTGGCCAGCTACCCGCCGGGCGACCTCGCGGTGATCAAGGTGTCCGGCACGCTGTCCGAGCCGCCGGCCATGTTCGCGGACTCGGGCAAGCTCGAGGTCGGCCAGGAGGTCCTGGCGATGGGCAGCCCGCTCGGACTGTCCGGCAGCGTCACCAACGGCATCGTCTCGGCCGTCGGCCGGACCGTGCGGGAGCCGGCCGGCGAGGGCTCGCCCAGCACCACGATCTCGGACATGATCCAGACCTCGGCGGCGATCAACCCGGGCAACAGCGGCGGGGCGCTGGTCGACGTGAACAGCCGGGTGATCGGCATCCCGACGCTCGCGGCGACGAGCCAGCAGGACGGCGCCGCCGCGCCCGGCATCGGCTTCGCGATCTCCAGCAACATGGTCATGCGCATCGCGAACCAGATCATCAGGACCGGCTCGGTCACCAGTTCCGGCCGGGCGAAGCTCGGCGTGACCGTACGGTCGGTGCTCGACTCCGACTTCCAGCCGGCCGGCGCGGGCGTGGTCGGCGTCGAGTCCGGTGGCCCCGCGGCGAAGGCCGGCATCCGGTCCGGGGACGTGATCACGGCCCTGAACGGTACGGCGATCACCAGCCCCGGCGATCTGACGACGGCGCTGGCGGAACGGAAGCCGGGTGACACGGTCAAGGTCACCGTGGACCGGGACAGCGACAACCGGACGTTCCGCGTCAGGCTCGGCGAGCAGTAGACGCCGGTCCGCCCCCGGGACCGGCAAGGTCCCGAGGGCGGAGACGGTACTGAGGGCGGGGCGGGTCAGCCGCAGGCACCCTCGTCGGCCCAGGGGCCCCACTGCGCCGAGGCGTCCGGGGCCTCGCCCTGCGTCCACCACTTGGCCTTCCAGCCGTGGCCCTGGTAGGTCACCTCGTCGTCGGCCACGTACGCCGTGCCGGCGTTCCACGCCGCGGCGGTGCAGCCGCCGTCACCGGGCGGGTCGGTCGGGTCCGTCGGCGGGTCGACCACGCTGGTGTTGTTGGCGAACGCCGTCGTGTAGCCGGTGAACTCCCACTGCTGCTGCGCCACGCTGGAGCACTCGCCGGACAGCTGACCGTTCTCCGGCGGGTTGCACTCCCGGTCCCGGTTCACCGACCAGTACGTGTACCGGCCGAGGTGGTGGGAGAGCG
This sequence comes from Actinocatenispora sp., assembly GCA_049582705.1. GTDB lineage: Bacteria > Actinomycetota > Actinomycetes > Mycobacteriales > Micromonosporaceae > Actinocatenispora. Next base: position 4,140 of record JBAUUM010000634.1, on the reverse strand, counting down.
CGTAGTCGAGCACGGTCTGGAAGTCGGCCTGCCGGAAGTACTCGGCGGCGTCGGTCCGCCCGTTCATGCCGGAGAAGCCCTCGTGCTGGTACGCGTAGTCGGCGTCCCAGCCCATGTGCTGCTGGAGCAGGCCGTGGAACCCCTCCAGCGCGGAGACCTGGCTGGACGCTCCGTTGAACCCGTTGTCGAACGGCATGATCGAGAAGTTCGACGGGGTGAAGCCGATCGACTTGGCCTGGTCGAGCAGCTGGGTGCCGAACCAGCCGGTGCCGGCCGGCGTGCCGGGCAGGGTGACCGACAGGTACAGCCCGGGGTTGTTCTGCTGGAGGATCTTCGCGGCGCCCAGTTCGCGGCCGATCGCGGCGCTGTCCTCGTACTCCGGTTCCTCCAGGTCGAAGTCCATGGCGTGCAGCCCGTAGTGGTCGATGACCTGCTGGTACGCGGCGGCGGTCGAGCCGGCGTCGGAGCAGGTCTGGCCGAGCTTGGTGCCGCCGTACCCACCGACGGACACGGACACGTCGCCGCCCTTGCCGCGGATCGTGTCGATGGCGCCCTGGATGCTGGTGGCCTGGTCCATCGGCGTGGTGCCGTCCCAGGCGGGCGTGCAGCCGCCGCCGGACAGGATGAAGGCGAGCTGGAACGCCTTCTGGCCGGTGGCGTCCATGATGGCGGCCGGGTCGGGTGGGTTGTTGGAGGCGGGCATCAGGTACGGCGCCGCCGCGTACCAGTTGCTGTCGAGCGCCGCGGTACGCGTCGCGTGGTCCGGGCTGGCGTGGGTCGCGGTGGCGACGGCGCCGGCGAGCAGCAGGCCCGCGGCCATGGCGCTGACCACCGTGAAGGTCCTCTGCACAGATCCTCCTCGCGGAGAGTGGGGGGCTGGCGCGCCCGTCTGTCGCGGGCGCCAGATCTGGTGCGAGTACGGGCCCGGCCGGAGCAGCCCGGCCCTTAGTAAAGTTTCCTTATAGTTTATGAACTGTACGACTTCTGACGACGGCCGTCAATCACGTCTTCCGGCGCATAGATTGACATCAAGGGCACAAAGGTAGAAAGTTCCTCAGGTCGGCACGTCTTCGATCCGCCGTCCGGGCCATCCCCGTGTCGACGGCACGGAGCGAACGGGACCCAGCACCCGGACGATCGGACAGGCCAGTGGCTGAGACCGTGGAGCATCCCCTCACCTGGCCGCAGCGGGACCGTTGGTGGCTCAACACCGCCATGCTGCGGGAGGTGCCCTGTGTCCAGAACATCGTCGAGACCTGGCCGCTGCCCGACCGGCCCGCCGTGCCCGACGTGCGCGCCGCCCTGTACGCCCTCGTCGACCGGCACGACGGGCTGCGCACCACGATCGACCTCGCCCCGGACGGACAGCTGGTCCAGCGGACGGCGGCCACCGCCGAACCCGAGATCACCGTGGTCGGCGTCGAGAACACCGACGCCACGACGGACGCGCTGACGGAACGGATCCGCCGCCGACCGTTCCGGCTGGACCGGGACCACCCCGTACGGTTCACGATCCTGACCACGGCGCACCGGGCCGTGACGGTCCTGGCCTGCGTGCACCACGTCGCGGTCGACCGGTGGGGACTGGACGTGCTCGTCGGGGACTTCCGTGCGCTGCTGACCGGATCGGGCCAGCTCCCGCCCGCACCCCAGCCCCGCCACATCGCGGAATGGGAGAGTTCCCCGTCCGGCGCCCGGCAGCACAGCCGGGCGCTCCGCCGGCACCGGCAGCTGATGGCGACCATCCCCGCCCGCCTGTACCCGGGAGTGCCGGTCCAGATCATGGCCGAGCCCCGGCACCAGGCAACCCTCCGGTCGCCGCACGCCCGCCGCGCTCTGCGCACGCTGTCCGCACGCCACCAGGTCACCGAGGCGGCGATCGTCCTGGCCGCCTACACGTACCTGCTGTCGCTGCACAGCGACCACCTGGTGTGCGCGTTCATCACGCTCTCCGCCAACCGGCACCGCGAACCCCTGCACCGGTCGGTCGCCTGCCTGACCCAGCACGCCCTGCTCACCGCGGACCTCACCGACGACCCGCCCTTCTCCGAACAGGTACGGCGGTCCTCCCGTGAGTACCTCGCCGCGCTGCGCAACAGCAGCCACGAGTACTTCGCCGGGATCGACACGGTCCTCCGGGAGGGCATCCGGCGTGGCGTCCTACCGGAGACCAGGGTCGTCTTCAACTACTTCGGCGAGGACGTGGGCACCCTGGCCCCGGCCCCGACCTCGGCCCCCGACGACCCACCGGACACGCCCGGAGCCGGCGCCCCGGTGACTCCTCCCGGCAGCGACGCCGCGCCGACTCTCGAGTGGTCGTCGGCCACGGACAGCTTCGACGAGCTCTCGCTCGTGGCGTACACGACGCCGACCGAGCTGGTACTCGACCTCAGCGTGCGCGCCGAACTCATGTCACGTGACGACGTCGAACTCTTCGTGCGCGGAATCGACACGGTACTCATCCGCGCCGCGGACGGATGGGATCCGCGCCGGCCGGACATCCGGGACGTCACCGGGCTCACCGCGAAGCCCCGCCGGCCGGGCCGATGGGTGGTGGTCGACGGCTGCCGGACCGACCTGGACGACGTGACGCGGATGCTGCGGTCGCTGCCGGGCGTCGAGCGCGCGCACGCCGCCGTCGACGGGCAGGTACTGACCGGGTACGTCACCGGACACGCCGCCCTGACACCGGAGGACCTGCGTCAGTGGTCACTGGAGGCACTGGACCGGCACACCGCGGCCATCGTGCCGTGCCGGTTCGTGGTCTGCCGCACCGCGCCGCCCAGCGACACGGACAGCTGGGCGGGGCAGAACGTACTGCGGGACGGCACCGGGACCACACGCCGGACGATCGCCTCCCCGGCCACGGTGGCCGAACGCGCCCTCGTCGACGCGGTGGCGTGGACACACCCCGGTATCCGCGTCGACCTCGGCGTCAGCTATCCGTGGACGGGTGGCCTCTCCGCCCGGATCATGGCCGTGCTCCGCCAACTGTCCGGTACCGGCTGGCACGGGGTGCTGCCGGACGATCTTGCCTCGTACCGGTCCCTGCGGCACCTCGCGGCGCAACTACGACCCCTGACGTGCGGCGGGCAGACCGACGACGCGATGCCGCCGGGTCAGCTGCCGCCCGGTGCCGCGCGCGTACGGCTGCCGGATCGCGGGGGAGCCGGGCCGGACAGCGCCGAACCCGAAGGAGATCCGTCGTGACCGTCCCCGACGAGGAGCAGTTCCGTACCGTCTTCCGCCAGGTCCTCAGGCTGCGGGAGGACTTCGAGCTGGACCGCTCGTTCCTCGCCCTCGGCCTGAACTCGCTGGATCTGATCAGACTGCTGGAACGCCTCGAGGACACCTTCGATCTGGACTTGCCGGACGATGCGCTCGGCCTGGACAACAGCGCCACCCCACGCGACCTGTGGCACTCGATCCGGCAGATGTCCGCTCCCGATCAGCCCTCTCGACCAGGGTGACCCGACAGGCAGCGGCGTGGCCGCGTCAGCCGCAGCCGCCACCGCAGCAGCCGCCACCAGCAGCACCGACCGGTGCCGGTGATCCGCCGGAACGCCCGAACGCGACCGTGGACAGCAACTTCACCGTGTCATCGTGCCCGGCCGGGCAGGATGCCGGAGCCGACGACTCGACCATCGGCCGGTCCACCTCGAAGGTGTCCTGGCAGCTGCGGCAGCGGTACTCGTAGCGTGGCATCGCCTGACATCCTCCTCGGCGCAGCGGTGGGCCAGCACGAGACTACCGCCATCCGGCGCCCCGGACGAGACGCCGCCCGCCGCCGGTCGTCACCGGGCACAGGTCGCGGCCCGGTGACGGAATGCCGATCCGGTTGAGCGGATCACGCTCCACCCGACATACTCACCAGGTGGTTCTTCGGAAGCCTCTGACCCTCGTCCGCCGCTGTGTCCGATGGGAGGGCTGGCGACGACCCGCCGCCCGACTCGGCCTGACCGGCGCCGCGATGGTCGGCGCCCTCGGCGTCGTCGGCACCGTGGGCGGATTCGTGGTGCCCGCACTCGCCGCGCAGAACACCAGCCAGCACCGGCCCACGACCGACCCGCGGAACCCGCACGACACCGTGCCGGGCACCGGGCTGCCGGACGGCCTGCCGGGCGCCGCACAGCCGAGCGG
>JBAUUM010000633.1:0-6284 GCA_049582705.1 Actinocatenispora sp. | reverse complement strand
GTCCCGGGGCGTCGGTGTTGTCGGCGCGGCGCAGCCCGTCGCGCAGTACCAGCGTGTTGGCGGCACCGAGCAGCGCCGCGGTCGGAGTCACCTCGTCCGCGACGCGCAGCGCGACGTGCTTGAGCGGCATGGTCAGCGACAGCCCGGCCCACTCCGGTCCCAGGCTCGCCACGAAGCCGGCGAGTTCGTGCTCGTCGACCTCGTGCACGTCGTAACGCCAGCCGGTCAGCCCCGCGGCCGCGTAGCCGGCGTTGTGGATGACCGGTGACAGCGAGTGGTGCACCGGCCGGCCCAGCACCGCGGCCCGCCGCGGCGCCTCACGATCGTTCACCCGGCCCCGTTCTGCTCGGCCTTGCGCTCGTTCGCCTGCTGCACGTCGTAGTCGTCGGTGAACGCGGAGGTGCCGTCCTTGTTGATCCGTACGAAGTACAGCCAGTTGCCCTCGGCCGGGTGGGTCGCCGCCCGCATCGCGATCGCGCCCGGACTGTCGATGGGTCCCGGGGGCAGGCCGGCGTGCTCGGTGGTGTTGTACGGGTTGCTCTTGTCGTGCAGCTGGGCACTGGTGAGGTCACGCGACTCCCGGGCACCGTCGCCGTTCTTGTCCAGCCAGTAGTTGGTGGTGGAGTCGAACTGCAGCTTGTGCATCCATTCGTCCGGTGAGTCGAGCCGGTTGTAGATGACCTTGGCCACCTTCGGCATGTCCTTCGGCAGGCCCTCGCCCTGCACCAGCGACGCCACGATCAGCGCGTCGTACGGCGTGATACCCGACGGCTTGTCCAGCCCGGTGTCCGTGGCGTTCTGCATGAACCGGTCCACCATCTGGCCCAGCGCGTCCTTGGCCGTGGTGCCCGGGTCGAACTGGTAGGTGTCCGGGAAGAGGAAACCCTCGACGCTCTTGGTCACCTTCTTGTGGTCGGACCGGGTGAACCAGTTGTCCCCGATGCCGAGCGCACCCGGGTCCTTCACCGCGTCCTTGAAGTCGCCCAGCGGTAGCTTCAACGCCTTCGCGAGCAGGGTCAGCGTGGCGTTGGTGGTCTTGCCCTCCGGGATGGTGATCTTGGTGGAGATCCGGTTCTTCAGGTCCAGCAGCAGCCCGACCGCCAGCGAGGCCTTCATGTGCAGCCGCAGCTTGTAGTAGCCGGGCTGGATGCTGGTCGCGTTGGGATTCTCGCCACACGCGTCCACGAACGCGCCGGCGCTCTTCACCACGTGCTTGGCGTAGAGCGTGTTGCCGATCTCGGCGAGCCCCTGACCGGTCTTCACCTGGACCTGTACCGAGCCGTCGCCGGAGCCGGGGTAGTCCTCCGCGGTGAAGAAGCCGCGGACCTTGCCGACCCCCCAGTAGCCCGCGCCGCCCAGCCCGGCCAGCAGGGCCAGGACCACGACCAGCGCGAACAACGACCGGCCGCCACGCTTGCGGCGCCGGCGGTGGCGGCCGCCCCGCATGTCGGCGTCACTTTCCTCGTAGGCGAGCTCCAGCTCCTCAAGCATCCGTCCGCCTCCGCTGCGAGTCGAGCCAGGACTGCAGGATCTCCACGGCGGCCGCCTGGTCCACCACCGCGCGGCGACGCTTACCGCGCACGCCTCGATCGGACAGCCTACGGGTCGCCACCGCCGTGGACAGACGCTCGTCCACAAATCGGACGGGAACAGGATCGATGCGCTCCGCCAGTCGCCCGGCGTAGCGACGCACGTCCCGTGCGGCGTGACTCTCCTGCCCGGTCAGGGTCAGCGGCAGACCAACCACCACCTCAACAGGGTGGTACTCATCGACCAATTGGGCAAGTTCTACAAGGTCGGTCGCCGACGGCGTGTCGGCGCGGTCGGCCCGCCGATCACGCAGCACGGTCCGAACCGGGGACGCCAGCGTCCCGTCCGGATCGGAGCTGGAAACCCCGATCCGGACGGTGCCGACATCGACCCCGAGACGCACGCCGCGGGAGAACGCCGGCTCCTGCCCGCCGGTCACGCCGACGTGTGCCCTGCCGCGCTCCGCCCCACCAGTTCCTCCAGGGCGGTCAGCAGCCCAGGTGCCTGGTCTGCGCCGACCCCGCCGCCCTGGGCCAGGTCGTCACTGCCGCCGCCGCGGCCGGACAGCGCGGCCTTGACCAGGTCCTTGGCCGACAGCCCCGCGGTGCGGGCCGCGCCGTTCACCGCCACCACCAGCGACGCCTTGCCGCCCGCCTGGGCGGCCACGCCGACCACGCCGGGCCGGCCCGCATCGAGGCGACCACGGATCTCCTGCACCAGGTTCCGCACGTCGCCGGTACTGGCACTGGCCGGCGCCTGGGTGACCACCACCGCGACGCCCTCGACGTCCCGGGCCGCCGAGGCCAGGCCGCCGGCGTTGGCCAGCACCATCTGCCCGCGCAGCTTCTCCAGTTCGCGTTCCGCGTCGCGCAGCTGGCTGATGGTCTGTTGCACCCGGTCGCCGATCTCCTCCGGTCGTGCCCGGAAGGTCTCCGCCAGCTGGGAGACGAGCAGGTGCTCGCGCGCCAGGAAGTTGAACGCGTCGATGCCGACCAGCGCCTCGACCCGACGGACGCCCGCCCCGACCGACGCCTCGTGCAGGATCTTCACCACACCGAGCTGCCCGCTGCGCGCCGCGTGGGTCCCACCGCACAGTTCACGCGCGTAGTCGCCCACCTCGACGACGCGGACCTCGTCGCCGTACTTCTCGCCGAACAGGGCCATCGCGCCCAGCTTGCGGGCCTCCGCCATCGAGGTGACGAACGCGTGCACCTCGAGGTCGGCCATCAGTACCTCGTTGACCTGCTGCTCGACGTCCGCGAGGACGCTGGGCGGTACCGCGCCGGGGATGTTGAAGTCGAAGCGCAGTCGCCCCGGCGCATTCAGCGACCCGGCCTGCGTCGCCGACTCGCCCAGGAAGTTGCGGATCGTCTGGTGTACCAGGTGGGTCGCGGTGTGCGAGCGGGAGATCGCGCGGCGACGCCGGATGTCGATCTCGGCGAGCCCGGACTCCCCGGTGCGGATCTCACCACGCAGCACCTTGGCCCGGTGCACGATCAGCCCCGGCACCGGCGACTGCACGTCGTAGACCTCGACCTCACCGTCACCGACCTGGATCCTGCCCCAGTCGGCCTGCTGGCCGCCGCCCTCGGCGTAGAACGGGGTCGCGTCCAGGACCAGTTCGACGTCGTCGCCCTCACCGGCACCGGTCAGCGGGCTGCCGCCGGACAGCAGCGCACGCACCCGCGACTCCCGGGTCACCTCCGCGTACCCGGTGAACTCGACGGTGCCGCCCTCGTCGAGGACAGCGCGGTACGCGGAGGTGTCCGCGTGGCCCTTGCGACGTCCCTGCGCGTCGGTCTTCGCCCGGGTCCGCTGCTCGGCCATCAGCCGGCGGAACCCGTCCTCGTCGACCGCAAGGCCCTGCTCCGCCGCGACCTCCAGGGTCAGGTCGATCGGGAAGCCGTACGTGTCGTGCAGCTGGAACGCCTGCGCGCCGGACAGACTCGTGCCGCCCGAGCCACGGGTCTGCGCGATCGCCGTGTCCAGGATCGTGGTGCCCTGCTTCAGCGTCGACAGGAAGGCCTCTTCCTCGCCGTACGCGTACTGCGAGATCCGGTCGAAGTCGGCCGCCAGTTCCGGGTACGACGGCGACATGCAGTCCCGCGCCACCGGCAGCAGGTGCGGCATCGCCGGCTCCTCGAACCCGAGCAACCGCACCGCCCGTACCGCGCGGCGCAGGATCCGGCGCAGCACGTACCCGCGGCCCTCGTTCGACGGGGTGACCCCGTCACCGATCAGCATCAGCCCGGTGCGTACGTGGTCGGCGACCACCCGCAGCCGCACGTCGTCGGGATGCGACTCGGACGCCACGTGGGTCGTCGACGCGCCGTACCGCTTGCCGGTCAGCTCCGCGGCGGTGTCCAGGATCGGCCAGACCTCGTCGATCTCGTACAGGTTGTCCACGCCCTGCAGGTACGCGGCGACCCGCTCCAGGCCCATGCCGGTGTCGATGTTGCGCGACGGCAGGTCGCCGACGATCTCCCAGTGTTCCTTGCCCTGCCCCGGTCCCCGCTCGTACTGCATGAAGACCAGGTTCCAGAACTCCATGTAGCGGTCCTCGTCGACCTCGGGACCGCCCTCCTTGCCGTACTCGGGGCCCCGGTCGACGAACAGTTCCGAGCACGGGCCGCACGGGCCTGGCACACCCATCGACCACATGTTGTCGGCCTTGCCCCGACGCTGGATCCGGTCGGCCGGCACGCCGACCACGCGGTGCCAGATGTCGTACGCCTCGTCGTCGTCGAGGTACACGGTGGGCCACAGCAGCTGCGGGTCCATCCCGAACCCGCCGTCGGCCGGCGACTTCGTCGCCAGCTCCCAGGCCAGCGTGATGGCCTGTTCCTTGAAGTAGTCCCCGAACGAGAAGTTCCCGTTCATCTGGAAGAACGTGGCGTGCCGGGAGGTCTTGCCGACCTCCTCGATGTCCGGGGTGCGCACGCACTTCTGCACGCTGGCCGCCCGCTGGTACGGCGGGGTCACCTGGCCGAGCAGGTACGGCTTGAACTGCACCATGCCGGCGTTGACGAACAGCAGGTTCGGGTCGTCGAACGGCAGCGGCGCGCTGGGCACGACCGTGTGCCCGTGGGATTCGAAATGCGCCAGGAAGCGACGCTTGATCTCCGCGGTTCTCATGAGTCTGGTTTTCCTTGCTGGTTGGCCGTCGTGGTCGTCAGTCCGAGGGCCGGCCGGCGCGCAGATCCTGGCCGTTGATGACGGCCTCCTGGATCTGGTCCTCGCGCTCGGCCATGGAAGCTCGGACGTCCGAGACGAACGAGCGGACCTGGTCCATGGCACCGACGGCGGACGACTGCAGCGACGCGGCGACACCCTGCGGCGTGTACGCCTCAGCGGTCCGGCTGATCTTGCGGACCGCGACAACCCCTACGGCGACGCCGACACCGAGCCAGAACAACCTGCGCATCAGTCGTTCCCCTCTCCGACACTCGTGGCGGTGGCCTTCCGGTGACCGGACCGGCCGAACAACCAGCGACCCTGCTTCCCGGACCGGGCGGCCTTGCGGGTCTGCCGGGCCGACCGCTTCTCGTCGGCCACCCGGCCACGCACCTCACGTTCCGTGTCGGCGGACCGGCGGGCGTTGACCGCCCGGCGCACGCCGTACCCGAACGCGGCGGCCTTCACCAGCGGGCTGCTGGTCACGCCCGAGACTATCGTGGACAGCTGGGCGACGTTCCCGCTGACCTGCTGGGCGTGGCCGGTGATCACGTCGATGCGTTCCAGCTGCGTGTTCACCCCGTCCAGGGAGGTGTGCATCTGGCCGAGGGCGGTGTTGACGCCGTCGATGGCCTGATGCGCGTCGGTCAGCAGCGGGCCGGACTTCTCGGTGAGTTCGGTCAGCGCGCGCGTCGCGGCGTCCACGGTGTGCCGGAGCTTCAGGATCGGCACCATGAGCACGCCCACCAGCAGCAGAAATGCCAGGGCTGCGATCAGCGCCGCGATCTCCGTACCCGACACCCGGTCCCCCTCGCCTCGTCGCGATCTGCCGCCGCCGGGCAAGTGGTCACAACCCGTCACGGCTGACGCGACAAACCTTACCGCCCGTCGACCTCAGTATCCCGACCGGCGTCAGAGTCCGGCGAATCGTTTTCCGCCGGCTTACCGGTCAACGAACCAGTCTCCCGGGCGGTGGCGGCGCCCCGCACGATCTGCCGGATCTTGACCAGCCGTTCCGCGACCGCCCGTTCCGCGCCGTGCCGGGTGGGCCGGTAGTAGTCGCGGCCCACCGCCTCGTCCGGCGGGTACTGCTGGGTGGCCACGCCACGGGGGTCGTCGTGCGGGTACCGGTAGCCGGTGCCGTGCCCCAGCCCCTGGGCTCCGGCGTAGTGCGAGTCACGCAGGGCACGCGGCACCAGGCCGGTACGACCGGCCCGCACGTCACTGATCGCGGCGTCGACCGCGGCGATCACGGCGTTGGACTTCGGCGCCGTGGCCAGGTGCACGACCGCCTGGCCGAGGTTGAGCCGCGCCTCGGGCAGACCCACGAACTCCAGGGCCCGCATCGCGGCCACCGCCGTGGTCAGCGCGGTCGGATCGGCCATCCCGATGTCCTCGCTGGCGAAGATCACCAGCCGCCGGGCGATGAACCGGGGATCCTCACCGGCCACGATCATCCGGGCGAACCAGTGCAACGCGGCGTCCACATCGGACCCCCGCAGACTCTTGATCAACGCGCTGGACACGTCGTAGTGCCCGTCACCGGCCCGGTCGTACCGCACCGCCGCGGTGTCCACCGC
>JBAUUM010000632.1:0-4054 GCA_049582705.1 Actinocatenispora sp. | reverse complement strand
GCCACCACCACCCCCGCCTCCGCCGCCACCGCCTCTCCCGCCGCCTCCGCTACCGCCGGAGCCGCCGGGTCCGGTCCTGACCGGCGGGCCCTTCCCGCCTCCGCCCACGCTGCCCACGCCGGTACCGACCCCGCCGGTGCCACCGACCCCGCCCGCTCCGGTGCCCCCACCGCTGCCGCTGCCGCCGGTGATCCACCAGCCCGTGCCGCCGGTACCACCACCCGGGCGACCTCCGGTGGTGAGCACTCCGGCGCCGCCCGGTCGGGTCATGCCGCCCGGTGGCGGGCGCAGCAGCGTCCGCCCGGTGCTGGGTGGTGTGCAGCGGTCGTCGGTGCCACCGAGGGGAACGGTGCCCGGCCGGGGCACCACGCCCGGCGGTGGCCCGAAGGCCGCCAGGCCGGTACTCGGTCAGAGCGCCGGCCGGGGAGGCCCCGCGCGTCCGGGCGCCGCGCAGTCGCCGACCCAGCGCGGCCCCAAGGCGTCCGAACCGGTGCTCGGCGGTCGTGCTGCCACGAACAAGGCCACCGGGGAACGCCCCGGGGTGCGACCGAAGGTCGGTCTGGGTGAGCAGCCCGACCCCGCCGGCCGGACCACGGGTCGGGTCCTCGGCTCGGCCCGCAAGGACGCCGATCCGGCGTTGACCGGTTCGGCCAACCGGAGGAACAAGCGCGACCGGGAGCGACGCGGCGACGACGCCGAGCTCGAGGCCGACGAGATGTGGCTCGTCGAGTCGCCGGGCACCAGCGTGATCGAGCCCGACGACGAGCCCGGGCCCGCCACCGCCGGCCCCGCCATCGGTCGCCGTTGATGCGTCGACGTCGGACGCGGGACGCGGCCGGGCCGCGTCGGATCGATCGGATCCGACGCCGGTCCGGCCGCGGCCTGTCGGCTCTCGCCGCCGCGCTGCTGGTCGTGGCCGTCCCGGCCGCGTCGGCCTCGCCGGCGTTCGCCGACCAGACCCGGGAGTCCCAGTGGGCACTGGACTTCCTGCACGTCACCGAGGCGCAGGAGACGAGCCAGGGTGACGGCGTCACGGTGGGCATGATCGACACCGGCGTGGACGCGGACCACCCGGACCTGCGGGGAAACGTGCGGACCGGTACCGACGCCTGGAACAACTGGCACGGCGACGGGCAGCACGACCGGGACGGCCACGGCACCGCCATGGCGTCGCTGATCGCCGGCCACGGCCACGGGTCGGGAGACGGGATCGAGGGCGTCGCACCGGAGGCGAAGATCCTGCCGGTCGACGTGCAGCGTCCGGGCGGCTACATCGGCGGTGACGCCACGGGCTACGGCATCAGGTGGGCCGTCGACCATGGCGCGACCGTGATCAACGTGTCCGTGGGGGGTGGCAGCTCCGCCGTCGAGGAGGAGGCTGTCCGCTACGCCCTCGCGCACGACGCGGTCGTCGTCGCCGCCGTGGGGAACACCGCGGACGGCTCGGTGAGCGTCCAGGCGCCGGCGTCGTACGACGGCGTGATCGCGGTGGGCAGTGTCGGCCGCGACGGGAAGTTCTCCTCGACATCGGTCTCCGACTACCGGACGGACGTGGTCGCGCCGGGGGTCGACATCGCCGAGGCCCGGCCGGACGGCAGGTACGCCACGGGCACCGGGACCAGCGACGCGAGCGCGATCGTGTCCGGTGCGGCGGCGCTGATCCGGTCCCGGTTCCCGGACCTGACCGGGGAACAGGTACGGCAGCGGCTGCTGCAGACCGTCACCGACCGCGGCCCGAAGGGCCACGACGACAGGTACGGCGACGGCGTGCTGAACGTGGTCCGGGCGCTGGACTCCCGGGTCACCGTGACCGGGTCGCCGTCACCCACGTTGAGCGTGGCGGCGGCGCCGACGGACAACGCCGCCATGCGCGACGGCGGCTCCGGCGTGAGCGACGTACTGGTCCCCGTCGTGGAGCTGCTGGTCCTGCTCGCGCTGATCGCGCTCGTGGGCTGGCTCGTCGTACGCCGTCGGCGCCGGAAGCGGCAGCCCACCGGACCATGAGCGTCCCGGCCCCCGCCGGACTCCGTGCGCCGGGCCGGAGGGCCAGGTGCGGGGCCGGTCACGCCGGCCCCGCCGCACTCAGAACGAGACCTCCGCGGTGCCGCCGTCCTCGTCGTCCTCGACGAGCAGCGAGTCCGTCGGGGTCGGACAGCGGGTGGGCGGGTTCTCCTCGCCGGAGTTCTCGCCGACGGTGCTGTACTGCATCATCGGCCGGCCGGTCCGCGGATCGGTCCAGCCGAGTACGGGCGGCACCTGCGGCCGCGAGCGCTGCCAGAGACCGTCGTCGAGGTCGTCGTCGCTCATCTCGGAACTCCTCTCACGATGGCCGAACCCTACGCGGGTCCCGGGTCAGGAGTGACCGGAGATCGGCTTCGGCCGGTACGGCTCGGCCAGCCGGGCCAGTTCCTCATCGGACAGCCGCAGCTCGGTGGCCGCGATCGCGTCCTCCAGGTGGTGCGGCTTGGTCGCGCCCACGATCGGCGCGGTGACGGTCGGCTGGTGCAGCAGCCACGCCAGCGCCACCCGGGCCGCCGGCACGCCGTGCTGGTCGGCCACGTCCGCCACCCGGTCGACGATCGTGTAGTCGGTGTCGTCGTACTGGTAGAAGCCCAGGTTGCCCGGGTCGGTACGGGACCGGACCGTGTGCTGCTGCCCGTCCCGGCCGCGGTTGCCGGCCAGCGCGCCGCGGGCCAGCGGGCTCCACGGCAGGATGCCCACGCCCTGGTCGGCGCAGAGCGGGATCATCTCCCGCTCCTCCTCCCGGTAGATGAGGTTGTAGTGGTTCTGCATGGACACGAACCGGGTCCAGCCGTGCGTGTCGGCGACGTGCTGCGCCTTCGCGAACTGCCACGCCCACATGCTGGACGCCCCGATGTAGCGCACCTTGCCCGCGCGGACCACGTCGTTCAGCGCGGCCATGGTCTCCTCCACCGGCGTCTCGGCGTCGAACCGGTGGATCTGGTAGAGGTCCACGTAGTCGGTGCCGAGCCGGCGCAGCGAGGCGTCGACCGAGTCCATGATGTGCTTGCGGGACAGTCCCCGGTCGTTCGGGCCGTCGCCCACCGCACCGTGCACCTTGGTGGCCAGGACGTAGTCCTCGCGGCGCGGGAAGAACCGGCGCAGCAGCCTGCCGGTGATCTCCTCACTCACCCCGACCGAGTACACGTCGGCCGTGTCGTAGAAGGTGACGCCGGCCTCGGCGGCCCGCCGGACGAACGGGGCCGCCTCGGTCTCCGGCAGTACCCACTCCCGCCAGTTGACGGGGTCGCCGTAACTCATCATGCCCAGGCACAGCCGCGACACCTTGATCCCGCTGGTACCGAGTCGTACGTACTCCACCGTTGCCCCCTCCTGGCCGGGCTGTCCCGCCGCTGCCAGCGTAGACACCGTCGGGCCGGGTCCGGTCGGACCGGGGCGTCCCCGACCGACCGGCGGACCCGGCCGGCGCCGGTCGGGGGTGGCACGATGGGCGGATGGGCTCATCGGGACCGGACAGGGGCGACGGCAGGGGACTGCCGGGCATGGGGCTGGCGAAGGGCCTCGCCACCACGCTGAAGACGATGGTCCGGCCGGCGCACACGGAGCAGTACCCCGACGTGCAGCCCGACCTGCCACCCCGGTCGCGGGGCGTCATCGCGTTGCTGGCGGAGAACTGCACGGTCTGCATGCTGTGCGCCCGGGAATGCCCGGACTGGTGCATCTACATCGACTCGCACAAGGAGTCGGTACAGGCCCCGGGCGCGACCCGGCCCCGGCAGCACAACGTGCTGGACCGGTTCGCGATCGACTTCTCGCTCTGCATGTACTGCGGCATCTGCGTCGACGTCTGTCCGTTCGACGCGCTGTACTGGTCGCCCGAGTTCGAGTACGCCGAGTACGACATCCGGGACATGCTGCACGAGAAGGACCGGCTGGGGGACTGGATGTCGACGGTGCCGGCGCCTCCCGCGCACGATCCGAACGGCGAGCCCGCCAAGGAGGTCACCGCGGCGCGGCGCAGGAACGGCGGCGACCGGTCGCCGCGTACGCCGCCGCCGACCGCCGGCTGACC
>JBAUUM010000631.1:0-2559 GCA_049582705.1 Actinocatenispora sp. | reverse complement strand
TCCGCGTACGGCCCGCCCTCCGAATACGGCCCGCCGTCGTCGTACGGGCCGCCGCCGAACTCCGGCCCGACCGGTCCGGCGCGGGCGTCGGCACCTCCGGCGACCCCGCCGCCACGCAACGGGCGCCCGGTCTGGCCCCGGCTGCTCGCCGGCGCGGCCGTCGTACTGGTGCTCGCGGGACTGCTCGTCGGTTCGTACCTGCTGGTCCGGCACGACGGGGCGGGTCAGCCCGCGGCAGGCCGGCACCGGCCGCACACGCCGCCGGCCAGCGCCAGCGCGGCACCCGAACGGTCCCCGCTGGACGTCGGCTCGCGGCGCACCGACAGTCGGCCGCTGACCACAGACGAGGTGTTCGGCCCCGACGACGTCACACCGGACGCCGGTCGGGACGCCGTCTACCACGTACTGAAGCGGGACCGGCCGGACGCCGCCTGCACCCGGGCCGGCACCGGCAAGGTCCCCGGCGTGCTGCACAGGTACGGCTGCGACCAGGTCGTCCGCGCCACCCTCGCGGCACCCACCGACGGGTACGTACTGACCGCCGGCATCTGCAACCTGACCGACGCGGACGGCGCGCGCTCCGCGTCGGACGACATCACCTCGCTGGGCCGGCAGGCCCGGGGCAACTTCGCCGGCCTGGCCGCACCGGGCGCCGGCCGGCTCGACAGGTCCGCGACGGTGGCCGCGCTCCAACCGTACGGCCACTACCTGCTCTACGTGGTCGTCGGCCGCGCGGACGGCGCAGCGCCCAGCAGCGGGGCCGAGACCCAGCAGATCGTCTCCGACCTGGTCCAGACGTACCTGCCGGGCATCGTCGACGCCCGCCGCGACGGCGGCTGATCCTCGCCGCGACGGACGTCGCCGTGTCGGGCCGGGTTCCGGTGGGTGCCGTCACCGGGCGGCGCCGGCGGCCCGCGTGACGGGACGGACCTAGGGCGTGCGGCCGAGCAGGCCGAGCAGGCGGTCCTGTTCGGGTGCGTCCGCCGGTACCGGCACCTCCGGTCCGCACACCCCGTCGGAGCGCAGCATGTCGCCCATGCCCAGCGCCGCCTGATACACCTGGTGTACCTCGTCGGCCGGGAGCGTCTCGTCCTGTCCGGTGGCGCGGGCGACGTCCCACGCGTGCACCAGCAGGTCGAAGCCGAGGAACGAGTCGACGGTCTTCGCCACCGTGGTGCGCCCGAAGTACCCGTCGTACTCCAGGTCCGCGCGCGCCGGATCGTCCAGGAACCCCTGCATCGCGGTGTCCACTTCGGACCACGCGGCCAGCGGATCGTCCTTCACCGACGACGTCGGCTCGATCGGCTGGCCGACGCTGCCGGGCATGTTCCGGTAGCTGTCCAGTACGTGGCCGAGCAGGTCGCGCGTGGTCCAGCCCGCGCAGGGTGTGGCGTTGTCCCATCCATCGTCGGGCACCGCCGCCAGCCGGCGACCGAACTCGTCGGCGAGGGCGCGGTACCGCAGGGAGATGTCAGTCATGCAGCCCAGCATGCCCTGCCGCCGTCGGTGCCGTCGTGTACGGATCGGACACGGCGGCCGGTCAGCTCGGCAGGGCTCGCGCCGGCGATGGTCCGGCAGTCCCGGGACAGGTGGGGTTGGTCGGTGTACCCGGCGGCGACCGCCAGCGATGCGAGGTCGGTGGAACCGCCGGGCCGTCGGGACAGCCGCAGGAACCGCTGCAGTCGGAGGATCCGCCGCAGCGTGGCCGGGCCGTACCCGAAGGCGCTGACGCTGTGCCGGTGCAGCTGCCGGTCGCTCAGCCCCAGGGCGTCGGCCACCCCTGCGACGGTGATGGAGGGCTCCTCGGCCAGCAGCCGGGGCAGGGCCGCCGCGACCGGCCCCGGGTCCCGCGCGTCGGACACCCAGCCGCGCACGGCCTGGTGCAGCGCGCCGAGGCCCGCGGACGGGTCCGCGGTCTCCGCGATCCGCTCGGTCAACTCCCGTTCCGCGCGCCCGCCGAGCACGTCGGCGACGGCCACCCGCCGGTTGTACAGCTCGCGGGTGTCGAAGCCGAGCGCGCTGCCGGCCACCCCGGGCCGGAATCGGACCCCGTACACCGGGAGCGCCGCGGGCAGGCAGAACGACCAGGCGACCGATTCCGGCCCGCACACCCAGGCCGTCCCGTTGCCGATCCACAGCACCTCGACGCATCCGTCGGGCACCAGGCGCAGGTTCCCGCCGAGCCTGGCCTGCCACGTCGTCACCAGCTGCCCGGCCAGGTCACCGGGCACCCGCTGCGGCGTGTACCAGGTCTCACCGGACGGATCCGCCCACGCCGCGGCGCTCGCAGCGAGCGGCGGGCCGGTCCAGGCCCGCGCGTCCGTCACCAGCTGGTCGGTCTGCACCCTGCCACGCTACCGCCGGCCGGCGTCGGCGCCGCGTGGTCCGTACCGGTCACGCACCGGAGGTCCGATCGGTCACCGGTGCGGGGCTCAGGCCACCCGGACCGGTGCGGGCTCAGGCCACCCGGACCGGTGCGGGCTCAGGCCACCCGGACCGGTGCGGGCTCAGGACGCCGGACCCGTGCGGGCTCAGGCCGCCCCGGCCCCGGTGTCGCGG
>JBAUUM010000630.1:0-7490 GCA_049582705.1 Actinocatenispora sp. | reverse complement strand
GGCGAACCGGGCGCTGGTCTGCCCGCGCGGCGACGCGCGCTACCCGGTGCCGGGTCGGCTCTACCGCGAACTCGGTTTCACGCCGCACACCCGCACCGTCACCTGGCGCCGGGACCGCTGACCGCCCGCGGTCACGCCGGCGCGTCGAGCTGGGCGCGCAGCCCCGCGATGAGCAGGTCGACGAGCCGTTGGTAGCTCTCGTCGAGCTTCTCCGGCAGGCCGAACCCGCCGCCGATCTCCAGCGCGACGAAGCCGTGCGCGGCGGCACGCATCGCCCGGGTGGCGTGAACGGCCTCGGAGCCGCCCAGCCCGTACCCGCCGAGTACGGCGAGGAAGACGGCCACGGCGCGGTCACCGGCCCGGGCCACGTCGGGGTCCGGGTCCGGCCGCTGCGGCAGCGCGGTGTACCGGTTCGGGTGCGCGAGCGCGTAGCCCCGGTACGCGTCGAGCACGGCGGCCACCGCGTCGTCCCGGCTGCGTCCCATCGCCGCCTCGGCGCACCGGTCGGCCAGCTCGTCCAGTACCCGGGTGCTGATCAGCCGGCGCAGTTCCTGGAGCCCCCGGACGTGCTTGTAGAGCGACGGCGTGGCGACCCCGGTACGCGCGGCCACCGCGGCCAGGGTCAGCGCGTCGGTGCCGTGTTCGTCGAGGATCGCCACGGCCGCGTCGACCACGGCGGTGGGTGACAGGCCGGCCCTAGGCACCGAACGCCTCCGCGAGCAGCGGAAGCACCGCCGCCGCGACCAGGTCGGGCTGCTCGACGTGCGGGTGGTGCTTGGCGCCCTCGACCATCAGCAGCGTGGGTGTCGTGCCGGACAGCAGCCGCATGGTCTCGCGTGCCTCGGCGGCCGGGTCGGCGAAGTCGGGGTCCTTGCTGCCGTACACCACGAGCGCGGGGCAGCGCACGTCGGCGAACCGTCGCAGCGCGGGCTGGTTGTCGCAGTGCCCCATCGCGTTCACGGCTGCCATCCTGCCCGGCTCGGCCAGGTTGCGCTTCAGCCGGGCGCAGTACTCGGCGAAGTCGGCGGGCCGGTCGGCGTAGAGCGTCCGGTAGAACATCAGCCAGAGGCCGGCCCGTCGGGTCACCAGGTCGCTGAGCAGCCGCATCACCGCGTTGGGCCGCTGCGGGGTGCTCCAGGTGCTGATCAGGACCACTCCGACGATCGTCCCGGGTGCCTCGGCGGCGGCCCATCCGGCGGACGTCGGGGTGTACGAGGTGCCGATCAGGACCGCCGGCCCGCCCAGGTGGTCGACCAGGGCCAGGTAGTCCGCGCCGACCCGCTCGTGCGTGTAGCTGTCCCACCCGGTACTGGTCTCGCCGTGTCCCCGGATGTCCATGGTCGCCACCCGGTATCCGGCGGCGACGAGCAGCGGCGCGAGGAGCCGGTACTCCTGCCGGATGTCGCCCATGGCCGGCGCGCAGACGACCAGCGGCCCGTCGGCGGGGCCGGCCACCTCGTAGCCGATCCGCCCACCGTCGACCTGGAGGAACTCTGTCTCGATATCCATAGCTCAAAAGCTAACGCTATTAGCTTTGATCGTCAACCCACCTTCGGTCGGATGTCCGCAGACTCACCCGGCCGGGCGTACCGACGGATCGGCCTCCCCGCCCAGCAGGTACCGGAGCAGGACGACGTCGCCCAGCTGACGCGTCTCGACCAGCCGCATCCGGTTCGCCGCATCCCACCGGTACCGTCCCGGCCCCACGAACCGCGGCGCCGCCGGGTCGCCCACGAACAGCGGCGCCACCACCAGGTGCAGCTCGTCGGCCAGCCCGGCGGTGAGGAACTGGGTGTGCACCGTGCCGCCGCCCTCGACCATGAGTCGCCCGACACCCCGCCGCGCCAGCTCCGACAGGAGGATGTCGAGCCCCGCCTCCGGGCCCGCGTCGAGCACCGTCGCGGCCGAGCCGAGTCGCGTGGCGAGCGGGTCGACCACATCGCTCGGAGCGAACACCAGCTTGTCCGCGTCGCCGACGGTGAAGAACCGGGCATCCGGCGGCAGGTCACCCCGACGGGTCATCGTGACCTTGACCGGCTGCGCCGAGAGCCCGGCGGCCAGCCGCTCCCGTTCCCGGGCGGCGGACACCATCAGGCGGGGATCGTCCCGCCGTACCGTGCCCGCGCCCACGAGAATCGCGTCGCATCCGGCGCGTACCTGATCGACCCGGTCGAAATCGGCGGGGCTGGACAACAGCAACCGGTCCGGCGTCTCGTCGTCCAGGTAACCGTCAACGGACATCGCACAGCTCAGCACCACATACGGTCGGGTCACGACGCCACAATACGGACGGCCCGGTCCGGGACACCCCCAGAAACTCGGGGTGGAATCAGGGTGCCGGTCCCATGGCGAACGAGCATGCCGCGCGCACACTTGACCCATGGGCTTCATCATCAATCTCATCGCGACTGTGGTTGCCCTGGTCGGCCTGCTGGTCGCCCTTGGCCACGACGGTTATCTGCTGGTGCTCGGCTCGGCCGCCAAGAAGCGCGTCGGCGGCGAGCCGGTGTCCCGTTTCGTCCGCGGTCGGGCTCCCATCGCGGTGCTCGTGACCATCGGCGCGCTGATCGGTCTGGCCTTCACCGGTGGCGGAGCCTTCTCCGACATCATCGGGCTGCTGATCGGCGGTGGCAGCGGTCTCGCCGCGGCCACGGCCCTGCAGAAGACCCGCCAGAGGTTCCTCGGCGGTTCCGGTTTCCCGGAGTTGCCACGCTGATCCACGGTTGATCACGGTGCCTTCCGCATCCGGTCCGTCCGGGTTGGCCGGCGGGGCCGACGTGCGCCCACCCGGGACACCCGGAAGGGGCGGGACGACGGTCAGTAGCCTGGCATGATCCGAGATGGATGATCCTGCCGGCGCGGAGGGCACCGTGATTGACGGTACTGTCGTCTTCTTCGATTCGGAGCAGGGCTGGGGCCTCGTGGCCTCGGCGGCCCTGCCCAACGGGGAACCTGCCTGGGTGCACACCTCCGTCCTGGAGACGGAGGGCTACCAGGAACTGACCATCGGGCAGCCGGTGAAGTTCGACTTCGAGGCGGCCGAGCAGAACGGCTACCGGTACCGGGCGACGCGCGTGCTGCCCGGCTGACCCGGCCCTCGGCCGGGGGCCAGCCGACCCCGGGTCGGCGCCCGCCGGTCAGCCCAGGACGTCGACCCGGGCCGTCAGCCCAGTCGCCACGGCGCGCCGGCCGGTTGCGCGCCGCCGGGCATGAACCAGTCGGCCTGCCGGATCTCCCGCATCGCGCTGCGCCGGCGCTCGGTGTCCAGCCGGTCGAGGTAGAGCATGCCGTTCACGTGGTCCGTCTCGTGCTGGAGACACTGGGCCATCACGCCGGTGCCCTTCACCACCACCGGCTCGTTGCGCAGGTCAACCCCGCGGCACACCGCCCGTACCGCCCGGCGGGTGCCGTACCAGAGGCCCGGCACCGACAGGCAGCCCTCGTCGATCTCGTGCGAGTCCTTGGACAGGTCGACGATCTCGGGGTTGATCACGTAGCCGAACTCGTCGTCCACGTTGTAGCTGAAGGCCCGGATCCCGACGCCGATCTGCGGCGCGGCCAGGCCGGCCCGGCCCGGCTCCTCGACGGTCTCCAGCAGGTCGGTGACCAGTTCGGCGATCCGCCGGTCGAAGCGGGTCACCGGATCGCACGGCGTCTTGAGCACCGGGTCGCCGAAGTATCGGATGTCCTGGACCGTCATCGGTCACTCCTTGTGGCACACCCCGACAGCGGCCGGGGACACGAACGGGGCGGGGTCATGCGGGTGGCGACTCGGGCAGCAGCGGGAAGACCCGGGTCACGACGCCGACCGCACCGGCTCCGGCGGGCCGGTCGGACGGGCGCTCCCGGCCGGCGTAGCGGCGCAGCACGGCACGCAGGTCCGCGGCCACCTCGTCGAGTTCGTCGGGAGTCAGGTACAGCACGGCGCTGTCGGCGGCGTCCCGCCGCCAACGGTCCGGTGCCGTGTCCCGGCGGGCGAGCCACCGCCGGTAGCCCTCGTCCTCCAGGTCGCGGGCGAGTACGCCGAGCTCGACCGCCGGCCGCGCGGACTCCGGGACGGTCATCGCCGGTGCGCGCAGCCGCCAGGGACGGACCCGGCCGTGCGCGCCCGGAACCTCCTCCAGGTACCCGTGCCGGGCCAGCTGGCGGAGGTGGAAGGAACACAGGCCCGAGCTGTGCCCGAGCCGGCGGGCAGCCTCGGTCGAGGTGACGGTGCCGATCTCGCGGACCAGCTCCAGCAGGGCGGCCCGCACCGGGTGCGACAGCACCGCACCGGTGGACGACGCACCCGACGGCGCGCCGGAGGCCGGTCCGGCCCCGGGCACTCGGCCGGCGTCGCCCGGCTCACCGGTACCGCGGTCGCGTGGCATCTTTGCAAAGTATCAGCTTTGCAAAGAACAACGTCAGTTCGGGTCGACCGCGCCCACGACGTCGCCCGACAGCCGGTGGAAGTCCGTGCGGAACCGCTGGTCCTTGGCCGGGCCCGTGACCCGCCAGTCCTGCCACCACCGGTCCGGGCCCTCGATCCCGAACTCACCCTCGTACTCGTCGGCCCGGCACGGGTGGGTCACCGCCCAGCGGCCGACCGACAGGTCGAGGTCGTGGAAGTACCGCCCGTCGTCGAACTCGACCCGCAGTACGGTGCCGTCCCCGCGCCGGTAGCTCAGCTCCCGCCACGCCTCGCCCCGGTGGCCGCCGAACTCGAGCTCGCCACTCTCCCTGTACCACAGGCCGTCCCCGGCCGGACGGAACTCGGCGGCGCCCACGAACGTGCCGGTCTGGCCGCTGCGCTCGTCCACGATCCGGCGGTCCAGCCGCCAGCGGCCGGTCAGGTACCGCACCGGATCGTGGACCGGGAACGCCGTGCCGTCCACCCGCGGGACTCCGTTACTTCCCGGCGTCCTGGGTGGCCAGGCAGAGCACGAAGTCCTGCTTGTTCTGCTTGTGGTCGTCGTACGCGTAGATGTAGTTCGTCTCCTGCTTCGGGCACTTCGTCTTGTCCGTGGTCCCGTTCACGCGGGCCACGACCTTGAACGACTTGGCGTCCGAGCAGTCCACCGGCTTGACGCTGTTCTGGCCCTGCTGGACGACGCAGTCGCCCTTCGCGACGTCGCCGGCCGGGCTGCCGTCGGAGCCGGCACCCTTGCCGTCCTTGCCCGTCGCCGAATGGTCGTTCGACGAACTCTTGTCGGACTTGCCGGGACCGAACACGAAGTACCACCCGGCGCCGCCACCGCCGAGGAGGACCACCAGCACGACCACCAGGGTGATCACCAGCCCGGCCCGGCTCTTCTTCTCCGGCGGCGGGGCACCGTCCCAGGACGGGGGACCGTCCTGGTGCGGCGGACCCTGGTCGTACGACGGCGGGCCACCGAACGGGGCGCCGAACTGGTTGTCCTGTGGCGGGTTGCCGAGTTGACCGGTCGACCGGTCGCCGAACGGGTCGCGTTCCGGCGCGCCGCCGGGGCCACCGAAGCCGCCGGAACCCGGGCCGCCCATTCCGGGGCCACCGGGATCACTGCCGTAGCCGCCCGGGCCGCCGGGGCCGGGGCCGCCGGGCCCGGGACCGCCGGGACCACCGAAGCCGCCGGGTTCACTGCCGTACCCGCCCGGGCCGCTGCCGAAGCCGGCGCCGCTGCCCGGCTGGCCGAAGTACGGCTGGTCGGGCTGGCCCTGGTACGGCGGCTCCGACTGCCACGATCCCTCCGGCTGCTGGCCGTACGGCCCGTTGCCCCCGGGCGGTCCGTAGTGCGACATCGATCCTCCTCGCGCGCGTCCGCGCGCCATCCGAACTGAACAGCAACGGTAGCCCGCCGGATCGACCGCGGGGATGCAGGTGCCGACGGCATCACATGAGCCAGGCCACGGCATCGACCTACCGTGGCCCGGTCGTCACCGACAGGTCTCTGCTGTCAACAACTGCGTCACTGCTGCTGCATGCAGAGCACGAAGTCGAGGTCGGACAGCGATGCGCTGTGCTTCAGGTAGTAGTTGGTCGTCGTCCCGGCGACGTCGTCGCACTTCCCCGTGTCGTGGGTGCCGGTGAAGCGCTTCAGCACCTTGTAGGTGCCCGACGTGCACTCGGTGATGACCAGTCGCGGGGCCTTGTTGGTGCCCTCGTTCTTCACGCACTCGCCCTCGGTCACCGTGTACGCGTCGTTGGCCTCCTCGCTGGGCGAGGGCGAGTCGGACGGCGACGGGCTCGGCGACGGCGACGGGCTCTCCGCCGGTGAGTTCGACGCCGACGGTGTCGGGCCAGGCTTCGGGTCGTCGCCGTGGTCGGCGAACGCCGCCCAGCCGACGAAGCTGAGGCCGCCGACGAGCACGACCACCACCAGCACGATGATCGCGATCATCGGGCCACGGCTCTTCTTCGGCGGCTGACCGCCCCACTGCTGGGTGCCCTGCCAGGGCGTGCCACCGTACGGCGGCTGGCCGCCACCCATGCCCGGCCCGGGCGGCATCGGCCCACCGGACATCGGCGCGCCCGACATCGGGGGGCCCGACATCGGGCCGCCGGACATCGGCGGGGCCGGCTGCGCGTACGGGTCGCCCCCGTACTGCGGCTGCTGACCGTACGGCGGCGGTTGCGGCGCGCCCCCGTACTGCTGGCTCGGGTCGGGGCCGTACTGCGGCGGCGGCTGCTGGGGATCCTGCCCGTACGGCGCGCCGTAGTTGCCCTGCGCGGGCGGCTGGCCGCCCTGCTGCCAGGGGTCCTGTGGCTGCCCGGGGTAGCCGCCGCCAGGGGGGCCGTAGTTCGACATGACTCCTCCTCGATCGGCCTGCCGATCCGCGAGCTCGGGGGGCGCCGGGCTCGGCAGCCAGCCGTGCCGCCTCTCCGGCCGGGCGCGGACATCCGCCCGACCGCATACCTCACTGACCAGGCCCAGGGGTGGGCAGACTGCTGCGACGCCATGGTGCACCGGGACCGTGGAAGATCACCCCGGCCCCGCCGGCCGGTGCGCACGATCCCTCACGTCACGGTAGCTTGCCCGGGCCAACGCTCCCTTGTCCGGTCAGCGCCAAATCCGCAACGCCTGTACAGGATCGGGCCACCGGCGCCGGCGCGCCACCGGCCGAACGCACGACGTGTCCGGCCGGCCGGCGGTCGTCGGGAACGACGCAGCTCAGAGCAGCCGGAGCTGCCGGGCCTGCGGCCGACGCGGCGTGGGGTCGTCCCCCAACCGGTCGTACAGCCGCGGATCGATGGCGGTCAGGAACGGCGACTCGGCCACCGGCTGCGGGCGCTCGGCGCCCCGACGCATCCGACGTGCCGCATGCGACAGGTAGAGACGGTCCTGGGCGCGGGTGATGCCCACGAACAGCAGGCGACGCTCCTCGGCCACCCGATCGTCGGGCACCGTCGCGCCGTCGGGCCCGCCGCCGGCACCGGTCGCGGCGGTGCCCGTCGCGTCGGAGCCGTTCGTGTCAGTGCCGGTCGCGTCAGTGCCGTTCGTGTCAGTGCCGGTCGCGTCAGTGCCGTTCGTGTC
>JBAUUM010000629.1:0-6410 GCA_049582705.1 Actinocatenispora sp. | reverse complement strand
GGGCGGGCTGGGCCGGCACCTGCCGGTGCACGGCACGCTGGGGGACGCGCTGCGGTCAACCGTCGAGGCCACGCACCCGGATGACGACCAGAGCGGCGTCGTCGCAGGCGTTGGTACTGCGCTCGATGAGGGTCTCCCGGGCGCACTCCACGAACCACCGTGCATCTGCCCCGGGAGCACCACGCCAGACGTCGGCAAGGTGCCCGTTGCCGAGCGGATCGTCCTCGTCGCCGGGAAGCGTCAGCCCGTCGGTGTAGGCGATCAGGGCGTCCCCGGCGGCCATGTCGACGGCGACGGTCTTGTAGGTCGCGTCGGCGTAGGCGCCGAGCACGGGCCCCTGGGCGAGTAGCAGTTCGACGTCACCCGCCGCCGTCGCGACCAGGGGCGGCGGGTGACCGCCCCGGGCCAGCGTGACCCGGCAGCCGCCGGGGCG
Organism: Actinocatenispora sp.; assembly: GCA_049582705.1. GTDB lineage: Bacteria > Actinomycetota > Actinomycetes > Mycobacteriales > Micromonosporaceae > Actinocatenispora. The sequence continues at coordinate 5,977 of JBAUUM010000629.1, read as the reverse complement.
TGGCTCCAGCAGCGCCACCACGGCCGTACTGCACCCGGGCAGCGCCGAGGGCTCCTGGTCCAGCATGAGTTCGTAGTTGGCGTCGGCCAGCACCCGGCCCGGGTCACCGTGGTGCAGGGCGGCGGTACGCAGGCTCGCCCGCAGCTGCGCGGCCTGCGCGATCGCCGGTACGCCCCGTCCCGGCACGTCCGCGACCGTCACCACCCACCGGCCGTCCCGCAGCGGGAACACGTCGTAGAAGTCACCGGCGGCCTCCTCACCGGCGGCCGGCACGTACATCGTGGCCACGTCGAGGTGCGGCATCTCGACGGGGTGCCGGGGCAGCAGCGACTCCTGCAGGTTGCGGTACAGCACGCCGACCCGGTGCTGCTGGGTGCTGAAGGTACGTTCCAGGTCCGCGCGCCGGGCGCTCATCTCGCGCAGCCGCAGCTCGTCCTGGACGATCGCGGCGAGGCCGCGCAGCGCGTTCTGCTCCCACGCGCCCAATGCGCGGGGCTGCGAGTCGGCGATGTCGACCACGCCGATCGCCTGGCCGGCCGAGTTGAGGATCGGCGCGGCGGCGTAGAAGTTCAGGCCGAACCGCTGGATCAGCGGGTTGCCGGCGCAGCGCGGGTCCTCCGTGGCGTCGTGCACCAGGTAGAGGCCGTCGTGGCTGAGCGCGGAGACGGCAAGCCCGGGCCAGCAGGGCACGTCGGTGAGCTGGACGCCCTGACGGGCCCGGAACCAGACCCGGTCCTCGGCCACGATCGAGACCGTCGCGAACGGCACCTGGAACAGCCCGGCGGCCAGCTCGACCACCCGGTCGAACGGGTCGTCGGGCGCGGCCTGCAGCATCCGGTACCAGTCCGGTGGCTCCAGGTCCGCCGTCTCGTCCTCGATCCCGGCGAGCTGGGTCGGCGTGTCCACGTCGTGCGCCACAGCGCCACGGGATCGGACGTCACGGAACTGGACATCCCGGCCGAACTGGACAGTATCCACGACCACACACCCCCAGCAGGCACCGACGGTAGTCAGTTCCATTCATACCGTCGAGGATGCTGGGGGGACGTGGTTTTCCACCGACACCGATGTCCGGTGCCGGTGTCCGAGCGTCAACGGGCCGTCGTGCCGTCCCGAACCCGCTCCGAACGGGTGACCCGCCGGTCGGGCCGGGCCTCACGGACCCGACCGGCCGGGCCGCCTCAGCCGACCTTGGCGAGGTCCTCCAGCGGCCGCGCCGGGTCGGCGAGCGCCGCGGCGTCCACCACCGCGCCGGACCTGATCAGCGCCTTGATCGGATCCGTCACGTCCCAGACGTTGACGTTCATCCCGGCCAGCACCCGGCCGCCGGACAGCCAGAACGCGATGAACTCCCGCTTGCCCAGATCGCCCCGGACGACCACCTGGTCGTACCCGCCGGCCGGCACGTGCCCCAGGTACTCCATGCCCAGGTCGTACTGGTCGGTGTAGAAGTACGGCAGTTCGGTGTACTCGCCGGGCCGGCCGAGCATCCCCGCCGCCGCCACCGCCGGCTGGTTGAGCGCGTTCGCCCAGTGCTCGACGCGGATCCGCTCGCCCAGTTCCGGGTGCAGCGCGCCGGCCACGTCGCCCACCGCGAACACGTCCGGGTCGCTGGTGCGCAGCGCGGCGTCCACCAGTACGCCGTCGTCCACGCTCAGGCCCGCGTCGGCGGCCAGTCCGACGTTGGGGCTCGCGCCCACCGCGACCAGGACGGCGTCCGCGGGCAGCCGGCTGCCGTCGGCCAGCACGACACCGCTCGCCCGACCGTCGGTCGTCGTGATCTCCGTGATGCCCGCACCGAACCGGAAGTCCACCTCGTGCTCGCGGTGCAGGTCGGCGAAGACCCGGGCGATCTCGGGACCGAGCACCCGCAGCAGCGGCAGCTCGGCGGCCTCCACGACGGTGACCCGTACGCCGGCCGCCCGGGCCGCGGCGGTGACCTCCAGGCCGATCCAGCCGGCACCGATCACCACCAGCTCGGAGACCTCGGCGAGGGCGGCCCGGATCCGGTCGGAGTCCGCCACCGTCCGCAGGTGGTGCACGCCCGTCGCGTCCGAGCCCGGCAGGGGCAGCTGCCGCGGGCTGGCACCCGTGGCGAGCAGCAGCTTGTCGTACCCGACGGTGCTGCCGTCGGCGAGCCGGACCTGGTGGGCGGCGGCGTCGACCGCGGCGACCGTGGTGCCGAGGCGCAGCTGCACGTCGTGCTCCGCGTACCACTCCCGGGGATGCACGGTGAGGCTGTCCCGGTCGTCGGAGCCGGCGAGGTAGCCCTTGGACAGGCCCGGCCGTTCGTACGGCAGGTCGGGTTCGTCACCGATCAGGACGATCGGACCGGCGTGCCCCTGCTCGCGCAGGGCCTCGGCGGCCTTGGCGCCGGCCAGTCCGGCGCCGACGATGACGAAGGTGGGCGATGACATGGAAATGGTTTCCTTCCTGTTCAGCTGTGGACACGGGTGAGCGCGAAGAACTCCTGCCGGGACCGCGCGTCCTCGCGCAGGCTGCCCAGCAGCGTCGAGGTCACCGTGCTGGATCCGACCGCCCGCACCCCGCGCAGGGTCATGCAGCTGTGCTCGGCCTCGATCACCACTCCGACCCCCTGTGGCGAGAGCTGCTCGCGCAGCCAGTCGGCGATCTGTTTGGTCAACCGCTCCTGCACCTGCGGGCGGCAGGCGAAGTGCTCGACGACCCGGGCGAGCTTGGAGAGCCCGAGGATGCGCGCGCCGGGCAGGTAGCCGACGTGCGCGACACCGACGAACGGCAGCAGGTGGTGTTCGCAGACCGAGCGCAGCGGAATGCCCCGGGCCAGGACGAGTTCGTCGTATCCCTCGTCGTTGGCGAAGGTGGTCAGGTCGAACGGTCGGGGCGTGAACAGCTCGGCGTACGCCCGCGCCATCCGGGCGGGCGTGTCGGCCAGGCCCTCGGCCTCCGTCGCGAGGCCGAGGGCGGCCAGGAACTGCCGCGCGGCGACCTCGGCGGCGGCAAGGTCGACACCGTCGTGGTTGTGCACGACACGTAAGGCGGCATTGGCGGTCACGGCCGGGTCCTTCCGGGACGGGTCAGCGGAGTTTCACCAATCAAGTTTGGTCTTTTTACTCCGTCCAGGTCAAGACCTGCGGGTGATCCACTGTTACGACCACGCTATTGGGCGTTATTCTGGAGGGCATGACGGCAGACGCATCCTGGTCGGAGTCCTCGGTGACCGCCGTGGCCGCGCTCCAGGACGAGCTGCGTCGCGGCATGTATCTGTTCATCCGGCAGGCACGCCGCCCGGTGACCCGCGACGAGGCCGCCGCGGCCGTCGGCATCTCCCGCAAGCTCGCCGCGTTCCATCTCGACAAACTGGTCGACGCGGGCGTGCTGACCTCCGGCTACGACCCGGCCGGGGGCGCCCGCCGCGTCGGCCGCACCCCGAAGGTGTACCAGCCGTCCGCGGCCGACATCGCGGTCAGCATCCCGCCCCGGGAGTACGACCTGCTCGCCGCGATCCTGCTCGACGCGGTGCACACCGAGAACCCCGACGAGAACGCCCACCAGGCGGCGCTGCGGGTCGCCCACGACCACGGCCGCCGCCTCGGCGAGGAGCACGCCCGCGACCGCAGACCCGGACGGCTGGGGGCCGAGCGGGCACTCACCCGCGCCGAGGCGCTGCTGCACGGGCACGGCTTCGAACCGCACCGCGAACAGCCGACCTGCCTGCGGCTGCTCAACTGCCCGTTCCACGCCCTGGCCGCCCGTTCCCCCGAGCTGGTCTGCGGGATCAACCACGCGTTCCTCGGCGGGCTGCTCGTCGGCCTGGGCGCCAGTTCGGTCGAGGCGGTCCTCGACCCGCGGCCGGGCGAATGCTGCGTCGAGCTGCGCGCGGCGCGGGACGCCTCCACCGCCGCCCCGTCGACCGGCGGCTGACCCGGGTTCCGGCGCACCGGCACGGCTCGACCCGGTCCGGACTCCGATCCGGCGTCGACCCGGTCCGCGGGTGGCGGGTCAGCGCCGCCGGGTGCTGCCCAGCAACGCCGCCGTCGGTATCGCGAGCAGGCCGTCAGCCTCCCGGTACGGGGCGCAAAGCCGCTCGTACTCCCGGCGGATGCGCGCCGCGGTCTCCGGTGACTGACCGGCCAGCAGGACGCCGCCGGAGCCGATCCCACTGGCCGGGCCGAGCCACAACGCGGCCATGTCGGTACGGTGCCGCCAGGTCACGCCGCGCACCTCGGGCTCGTCGACGTCGGCGCCGAACAGGCCCGCGAGCCCCTCCCCGGTACGGGCGAAGTCCTTCTCCGGGTCCAGCCGTGGCATCGGCACCGTGCCGGCGGCGCCGGCCGCCTCGACGGCCCGACCGAAGAGCGCCTGCAGTTCCGGCGCCGGGTACGGCCAGACGGTGACCGCGACCCGGCCGCCCGGCCGTACCACCCGGACCAGCTCCGCCACGGCCGCGCGCGGGTCCCCGACGTGGTTGACCACGAAATTGGCGACCGCCGCGTCGAACGCGCCGTCCGGGAACGGCAGGTCGGGCAGGACCCCGGGACCGACCGTGGCCGTCGGTACGCGACGCGCCGCCGCGGCGACCATGCTCGGCTCGGCGTCCACCGCCGTGACCACCGCGCCCCGGGCGACCGCCAGCGCCGCGACCGTGCCCGGTCCGGTGCCGACGTCCAGCACCCGTACCCCCGGGCCGGCGCCCACCGCGTCCAGCAGCGGTCCCGCCAGGTGCCCGCACAGCGATGCGAAGGTGCGCCCGTACGCCTCGGCCCGGCCGGCCCACTGTCGTCGCTCGTACTCGTCGAAGTCCGTCACCACGTTCCCCCGTGTCCGTCGACTGCGAGGGCGGACCGTAGCATGCCGCATCCGGCGCCGTCCCCAGCCGTACGTCCCGGTCCCCCCGGCACGGCCGACTAGCGTGTCCCGGTGTGGTGACCCGTGGGCACGCCCGATCCAGCGTCTTCGCCACGGTCGACGGCGGCGCGGCCGAACTCGTTCCGGACCCGCGGCGACCGGCCGGCTGGACCGTACTGGTCGACGACATCGCACAGTCCTACGTGGATCTTGACGAGCCGACCTGGCTGGAGTTCGACTACGCCCGGCGGATCGCCGGTGTCATCGGCGCGGTCGGACCGCCGCCGACCCCGCTGCGGGTCCTGCATCTGGGCGGCGGTGGCCTCACCCTGGCCCGGTACGTGGCCGCCAGCCGGCCGGGTTCCCGGCAACTCGTCGTCGAACGCGACGCGCCGTTGGCCGCCCTGGTCCGGCAGGTACTGCCGGTGCCCGACGGTGCCGGCATCGAGGTGCTGATCGACGACGCGCGGCACGCGCTGGCCGGGCTGGCCGGCCAGCGCTTCGATCTGGTCGTCTGCGACGTGTTCTGGTCCGAACGGATCCCGCGCAGCGTGGTCAGCGGCGAGTTCGCGGCCGAGGTCGCCGCCCTGCTGCGGCCGGGCGGGCTGTACGCGATGAACGTGACCGACGTGCCGCCGCTGGCGTTCTCCCGGGACGAGGCCGCGACGCTGCGCGGCGCGTTCGCGGACGTCTGCGCGCTCACCGACGTCGACGCCGGCGCGGACCGCCGGTTCGTCAACGTGATACTGGTCGGCGCGGGGCCCGCCGGCCTGCCGGCGGGCCTGCGTTCCGGCGGCCCCGATCTGTTGTACGGCAAGGATCTCGACGAATGGACGGCCGGCGCCCGGTCGATGACCGACGCGACCGCGAAGGACTCCCCGCCGCCCCGGCCCCGCCGCCGCTGAGGTCACGACCGCGGGCACGGGCGCGTGCCGCCCGCCGGTCCCCGAGGACCGGCGGGCGTGGCACGGGCGCCGTCCCGGTTCAGGCCTTCGTTCGGCGCAACCCGCCCAGCATCCGCCGGATGAAGCCCGGACGGCGGCGGGTGGGCTTCGCCCCGGCGGTGTCCGCGCCGTCCGAGGCGCTCTCGCCCTCCGGGGTGCTCTCGTCCTCGCCGACCTCCGCGACGGGCTCCTCGTCCGCCGTGGCC
>JBAUUM010000628.1:0-4053 GCA_049582705.1 Actinocatenispora sp. | reverse complement strand
GGGTCGCGCGGCGCGGCCGGTGCCGGGCCGAGGGACGCCGTCCGCGCCGGGTCGTGCGTCCGTTCCGAGCGCAGCAGGTCCCGGACGGCCCGGAAACCCTCGGCGATCGACGGCAGGTCCTCGCTCCTGTCCGGGTGTTGCGCGAACCACCAGGCCGTCGCCCGCTCCGGGTCGGTCAGCAGCGGCGTCAGCTGGCGCATCTGGTACTCGACGACGTCGTACCGCCACTCCAGCCGCTGCCTCTGCCGTTGCGCGTTCTCGTACTCGTGCATGGCGGTGCGGTCCTGTTCGCCCACCCGGATCTCCGGGCACGACGCCCACGCGTCCACCCCGTCGACCGCGGTGGGTCTCCGCTCGTGCAGCGCCACGGTCAGCTCGGCGCGCAACCGGTCGGCCTGCGTCACCGCGAACCGGCCGCTCACCTCGTCGGCCCGGACGTGCAGCGCCGCCTTGGCGATCTCGAACGCCTGAGCCGGCGTCGTGTCCGTGGCGCGGCTGGTGTACATGACGTGCACGCCGGCGTGGAAGTACAGGAAGGGGTTGGCGCTGTCCAGCCGCAGCCAGGCGTTCGCGGCGAGGGACGCGGCCGGTCCGCCGATCACGACGGCGGGCCTCTCGGGGTCCATGCCCTCGTGGTCGAGGGGCGGATCGACGCCCAGCAGGCCGGCCAGCGCGCGCAGTATCCGTTCGCGCAGCGTCGTCTCCGTCATGGTCGGCTCCCGGTGGTCGCTGGTCGGATTCTGCCTCATGGGTGCGGCCCGGCCTCCGCCGCTGCGGTGAGCCGCTCGTCCCGGTGTGCGGGGTCCAGCTCCGCCAGGTGGGTGTGGAGCCGGTGGCACAGCGCCTCGAACCTGGACGCCTGCTCCGGGGTCCCGTGGTCGCCGGTGGTCGCGGATGTCAATGGGCGTGCGGCGTACAGCAGTTCGCCGTACCGCCGGTAGTGGTCACCGGGAGCCTGGGCGAGCTGCTCGATCAACGGGTCGCCCTGCTCCGGCGGCAGGTCGGCCGCGGTGCGCAGCCAGGCGTCCACCATGCGGCGCAGTACCGGGTGCGACAGGGTGCCGAGTGCGGCACGCCAGAACAGGACGGCCGCCCTTTCCTCCATTGTGGATGATTCTCGGGTGCCCGTCGCGCCGATGCTCGGGCCGGTGCGTGATCCGGCCACCGCGTCGTCGGGGTCCTGACGTTCGGTGGCCCACACGGCGAGGGCGGCCTGCGCGTCGGCCGCGATGTCGGTGGGAAGGTTCCGGCCGGCCGTGACACTCGCGGTGGCGAGGTGGGCCAGGCGGGCGGCGTGCGGTGGCCAGGCGTCCCGGAGCTGGCCGGCGAACCAGCGGTCCGCGTGCAGCGAGGCCCGCAGCTCGGCGCCGACACGGTCACCGAGCCAGGCGTCGAACACCGCGTCCGCGTCGGGGCGGCCGAGCCGGTGCACACCGTACGGGAGGTGCCGCTCGGCGCGGTCCGCGTCGCTCGTGGGTACCACGAGCACCAGGTGGCTGTCGGAACGCTGGAGCGTCGCGATGACCCGGACCAGGTCGCGCAGCGTCCGGTCCCAGTCGGAGGGGGTCACGTCGAGCAGGTCGCCGGTCAGCAGTCGCCCGTGGCCGGCATCGGCGACGAACGCGGCCAGCCCGGTTCGGTCCTCGGCCGCCCTCGCTCCGGCCGCCCTCCCTTCGGCCGCCGTCGCCTTGGCCGACTCGTCGTCGGCCGCTGTGGCGGCGCGTGCGGGCATCACCGGGCCGGGCGGGTTGTCGAGGTCGAGCCGTTCGACGGACGGTTCGGTACCCAGCCGCCGCGCGAGCAGGCTCGCCAGGTGCCGGAGCGCGGTGCTGCGGCCCTGGTGCCGGTCGGCGGCCAGGACCACGACGCGTCGGTGCAGCAGGAACTCCAGCGCACGGTCCAGGTGCGGTGCCACGAGAGTGTCGGCGCGGTCGGGGACGGCCGCTCCCGGCCGGTCGCCGGCCGGCGCGCGATCCGAGGTGCCGGCGCCGCCCCGTGAGTGACGGCTGGCGGCTCTACGGGCCGGGACGCCCAGGACAGGGCGGATCGGCGGCCAGTCGGGCAGCGCGACCGGGTCCGCCTCGCGGTCCGGAGGGGAGTCGGTCACCATCGCCGTCCCCGCGAGAGACGGTGACCATCACGGTCACCACGGCCGCCGTCGGCGTCACCGGCGAGAGTGTCGCCGCCTCCGGGTCGGCGGCAGCCCTCATGCACGGCCTGGCTGTGATCGCCCCGAGCGGACCGGAACGGTGCCACGAAACCGTCGACCTGTACGGGGCGTCCGTTCATGCGGCAGAACCTCGTCGACGCGGGCTGGGTTGTTGATCACGCGGGCGCGCCCACCGTAGCGTTCCGCATCGCCCACACGACACCCCGCCGACATGTCAGCTTCCCGACAGTCGCACCCGGCCGACAGGGCGTCAGGAGACGATCTCGGCGCGGAACGCGGCGATGGCCAGCTGCACGCGGTTGGTCGCGCCGAGCTTCTCGAACAGGTGCGTGACGTGGCTCTTCACCGTCGCCTCGCTCATGTGCAGGTGGGCCGCGACGGCGGAGTTCGCGTGACCGAGCCCGATCTCCACGAGTACCTCCCGCTCGCGCGCGGTCAGGCCGTCCAGTCGGGCGAGTGCCTCGCGTCGGCGCTGGCCGCGGTCCTCGGTGGTGAAGCGGTCGATGACCCGGCGGGTCACCGCGGGCGACAGCATCGAGTCGCCGGCCGCGGCCCGGCGCACCGCCTGCACCAGCTCGTCCGGTGGGGTGTCCTTCAGCAGGAACCCGGTGGCGCCCGCCTCCAGCGCGCGAAAGACGTAGTCGTCGAGAGCGAACGTGGTCAGCACGATCACGGCCGGTGGCCGCGGCAGGGCACGCAGGGCGGTAGTGGCGTCCAGGCCGTCCATCCGCGGCATCCGGATGTCCATGAGTACCACGTCCGGCCGGTGGCGGCGCACCGCGTCGAGCGCGGTGCGGCCGTCGTCGGCGTCGGCGACCACGGTCAGGTCGTCGGCCGAGTCCAGGATCATCCGCAGGCCCGCGCGGACCAGCGCCTCGTCGTCGGCGAGCAGGACCGAGATCATGGCAGCCACGGTACGGCGGCCCGCAGCTGCCAGCCGCCGCTCCCGGTCGGTCCACTGTGGAGCGAACCGCCCACCAGGCGGATCCGTTCGGCCAGCCCGACAAGACCGGTACCGGAACCGGGCAGCTCCATCGGCGTGCCCGTACCGGGTCCGTTGTGTACGGTCACGGTCACCGCGCCGGTCTCGTCCCGGTCGACCGACACCGTGGCCGGCGTGCCCGGGGCGTGCTTGCGGGCGTTGGTCAGGCCCTCCTGTGCGACCCGGTGCACGACCCGCGCGGTGGCCGGCGGCAGCGGGCCGGCGCGGTCGTCCAGTACGACCTGCTGCCCGGCGTCGGTCGCCGAGCGGACCAGCGCGGCGAGGTCGACGAACGGCTCCGGCGCGTCCCGTTCCGGGCCGGCGTCCAGTACCCCGAGGACCATCCGCAGCTCCTCCATCGCCTCCCGGGCGGTGGTCCGGATCAGGTGCGCGCCGGACCGTACCTGCTCCGCGTCGCCGGCCGGAGTGACCTCCATGGCGCCGGCGTGCAGTGCGATCAGCGACACCTTGTGGGCCAGGACGTCGTGCATCTCGCGGGCGATCCGGGTACGTTCGGCGGCCCGCGCCCGCTCGTCGTGCAGCCGCCGTTGCGCCTCGGCCGCCTCGGCCCGGTCGCGCAGCGACGTCACGAGCGCCTCGCGGGTGGCCAGGTAGAGGCCGGCCGCGGTGACCAGGGCCGGCAGGATCGTCGCGTAGACGGCGTTGGACAGCGTGAGCCGGCCCTCGTCGATCCAGAACCAGGCGGCGAATCCGGCCCAACCCGCCACGAACAGCGCCCACACCTGACGGCGAGGTGCCCGGTTCGCGCCCGTGTACAGGCCGATGACCAGTGGTCCCGGGTTGCCGGACAGTGCGAAGCAGGCCGCGCCGGCGACCGAGGAGAACCACGGCCAGCGGCGGCGCGGCCACTGCGCGAGGCTGCCGGTGGCGCCCACCGCCG
>JBAUUM010000627.1:0-2537 GCA_049582705.1 Actinocatenispora sp. | reverse complement strand
CGTCCTCGCCGACGTGCTGGAGCAGGCCGGGCAGCAGGTCGGCCAGCGGCACGTCGTCGGGCACCGACAGGTCGACGCGGGTCTTCGGTGCCACGACGGTCACCCTGGTCAGCCCGGTACCGGCCAGCGCTGTCACCGTGCGGACTCCTCTCGTGCCGGTATGGGGTTCATCGTGCGGTCTGCACAGTACTTACCATGTCCAGCGCTGGGCGTCCCGGTACCAACCGGTACGTGCCCGTTAGGGAGGTTCGGTGGGTGGCACTGTTGTCTTCACGCGGCCGGCGCGTCGGCACGGGCCGCCGCTGCCGCAGGGTGAGCTGGCGCTCCAGGCGCCGCCCGAGGTGCCCGAGCAGCTGACCCGCGGCGTCGGCCAGCTGCTCATGCTGCTGCCGATGCTGGCCGGTGCGGGTGCGATGGCGATGCTGTACGCGGGTCGTGGCGGCGCTCTGTCCTATGTGGCCGGTGGGCTGTTCGGCGTCTCGATGCTGGGCATGTTCGTCGGTTCGTTCTCCGGGCTCGGTCAGGACCGCGACGCCAAGCTCGACGCGGAACGCCGCGACTACTCGCGCTACCTGGGCCAGATGCGCCGCCGGGCCCGGCGCGCCGCGGCCCAGCAGCGGGCCTCGCTGATCTGGTCACATCCCGCGCCGGACACGCTGTGGTCGATCGCCGCCGGCGGACGGCTGTGGGAGCGCCGCCCCACCGACGCCGACTTCGGCGCCGTGCGGGTCGCGGTCGGCGCGCAACGGCTCACCGCGAGGTTCCGCACCCCCGCCACCAAACCCGTCGAGGACCTCGAACCGCTGAGCGCGATCGCGCTGCGCCGGTTCACCGCCGCGCACACCAACGTGCCGGCCCTGCCGATGGCGGTCTCGCTCCGGGCGTTCAGTCGGATCGTCGTACGCGGCGACCGGGAGCCCGCGCTCGGCCTGGTGCGCGCCGTGCTCGGCCAGTACGCGACCCACCACGCCCCCGAGGACGCCCGGATCGCCGTGGTGGCCAGCCCGGAGCGCCGCGCGGACTGGGACTGGGTGAAGTGGCTGCCGCACGTCGAGGCGCCCGGCGGCTCCGGCGCGCCGCTGGTCACCGGGTCGCTCCGGGAACTGGAGGACCTGCTCGGCGAGGAGGTGGCGAACCGCCCCCGGCACGCCACGACCGCCGAGCCGCTGACGAACCGCCCGCACCTGCTGGTCGTACTGGACGGCGGTGAGGTCAGCCAGGACGCCCAGCTGCACGGGCCGGGGATCCTGGGCGGTACGACGCTCGACCTGTCCGGGCAGATCCCCCGGGACGCGGACAGCTGGCTGCTGGTACTGGACGTGACCCCGGCGGCGCTGATGCTGTTCCGCGGGGAGCAGGGCGCGATGCGTACCGTCGACGACTCCGACCTGAGCGGGCTGCGGCACGAGCTGCTCGGCCGGCCCGACGCGCTCACCGCACGGCAGGCCGCCGCCCTGGCCCGGTACCTCGCGCCGTTCCGGCTGGCCGGTGCCGGTCCGTCGGACGAGCCGCTGGCCACCACGGTCGAGCTGACCGAACTGCTCGGCGTCGGCGACCCGGCCCGGCTGGACCCGGCGCGCACCTGGCGTACCCGGCCGGAACGCGACCGGCTGCGCATCCCGATCGGCGTCGGACCGGACGGCGCCCCCGTGGACCTGGACCTCAAGGAGTCGGCGCAGGGCGGCATGGGGCCGCACGGGCTCGTCATCGGCGCCACCGGGTCGGGGAAGTCCGAGCTGCTGCGCACCATCGTGCTCGGGCTGGCGTCGACCCACTCGTCCGAGGAACTGAACTTCGTGCTGGTGGACTTCAAGGGTGGTGCCACGTTCGCCCGGCTGGACGGTCTGCCGCACACCAGCGCGGTGATCACGAACCTGGCCGACGAGCTGCCGATGGTGGACCGGATGAAGGACGCCCTGTCCGGCGAGCTGATCCGCCGGCAGGAACTGCTGCGCGCCGCCGGCAACGCCGTCTCGCAGCGCGACTACGAGCGGGCCCGCCGCGCCGGCCGGCCGCTGACCCCGATGCCGGCGCTGCTGGTGATCTGCGACGAGTTCAGCGAACTGCTGTCCGCCAAGCCCGACTTCATCGAGCTGTTCGTGATGATGGGCCGGCTCGGCCGGTCGCTGGGCGTGCACCTGTTGCTGGCCTCGCAGCGGTTGGAGGAGGGTCGGCTGCGCGGACTCGACACCCACCTGTCGTACCGGATCGGGCTGCGCACGTTCTCCGCGATGGAGAGCCGCATCGTGCTCGGCAACCCGGCCGCGCACGAACTGCCGAACGCGCCCGGCCACGGGTACCTGAAGACGGACACGGCCACCCAGCTGCGGTTCCGTGCCGCGTACGTGTCCGGCCCGTACGGTCGGGTCGCGCGGGTCCCGGCGCGGCCGGGTCAGGTCTGCCGGGCCGTGCTGCCGTTCCGGATCGACGGTCGGGTGACCGGTACCGGCACCCCGGCGACCGCCCTGCCGAACGAGCCGGTGACCGGCCCGGCGACCGGTCCGGCGACCGGTCCGGCTGGCGGCACGGCGATCGAG
>JBAUUM010000626.1:0-4294 GCA_049582705.1 Actinocatenispora sp. | reverse complement strand
GTCCTACTCGCTCAGGTCACCGGTACGGATCTCGGCCACGAACGCGCTCCAGGCGGTCGGTGCGACAGCGAGCGCCGGTCCGGCCTGGTCCTTGGAGTCGCGCACGCCGACGAGCGTGTCAGTGGTCCCGACCTCGACGCAGTTGGCCTGCGCACCGCTGCGGCTCGACTTACGCCAGTTGGTGATCGTGGTGGTCATCCTGTTCCTCCTTCGATGAGCTTGATCGACTCGTCGGGTTCGAGCGCTGCGGCGCGGAGCCGCTTGACCAGGTGGCGGTACCGCTCCAACTGATCGTCGTCGTTGGTTTGAGCCTCGGTGGTCTCGGTCTCCACGACCCCGATCTCAGGCAACCCGGCGAATGTGTAGAGGGCGAACGAGTTCAAAGACGGTGTGTGGTAGCCGATCTTGGCGCCCAGCGGAAGGACTCTTACCTCCACATTGGACTGTTTGGCCATCTCGACAAGGTGCTGCCGCTGCTGCACCATCACGTTGTCCGGTGCGGTAGCACGGTGCAGGACGAGTTCATCGAGGATGACCTCATACCGGACGGGACGCTTCGACCGGGTCAGGATCTGCTGTCGCTCCTGGCGTCCGGTAAGCGCGGCCTCCATGTCGAACGGCAGCTGACCTTCGGTGTCTGAGTAGCGGATCTTCGCGTACTCGGGGGTCTGGAGCAGGCCAGGGACGAAGACCATCGAGTACTCGGAGATGCCGACGGCGGTGGACTCCAGCTCCGCGAACGCGGCCTGCCGGGTCTGCATGCCGCTGACCTTCCACCACGAGTGCTCGTTGGCCAGGCGAGCAAGGCTGATGATCCGCTTCTGCTCGGAATCGGAGACCTCGAAGAAGTCGAGCAGGTTCATGACCATGGCGAGGTCGGGTGCGGTCTCACCGGTCTCCAGGCGTGAGACGCGGGCGCCGGACGAGCCGATCTTGGTACCGAGCTGAACCTGGGACAGGTTGTGCGCGATGCGCATGCGGCGGATCTCCTCGCCGACCCGGAGCCGACTGAAGCGGGGGCCGTCCGCTGCCATGCTCATGCCCCCTTCCACACCTGCGACTATGCGGTCGCGCAAGCCGTCGCCGCGGTCCGAGTGTACATCCGCACTGCAGTCGGTTCGCCGGTCGATTTCCGCCATCTTGCTGTCTCCTTGTCCCGCAGGTATCACGCCGTGAACTTGACAGAGCACTTGCAGTGCCCGGGTTGATGTGTCATCGTCACGTCTAGCGTAAGCTTACGCAATCGCAGCAATCCGGTAGAGGTTGCTTGCGTAAGGCGAGAGAGGGTGATCCTGGTGGAACAGGGCAGCGAACGAGTGACGACCGGGTTGGGGATGCCGGCGGTACCGCGGCAGTTCGCGCTGGTGCTGGACGAGGACGACCCGACGTACGACGAGTACGTGCAGTGCTTCCAGCCCGCCGACCGGCTGATGTGGTGGGGCGTGGCGCTCGACGACGGCGCGGTACTGATCCGCCGGTACGACGACGGCCGGCTCGACACCGCGCACCATCGCAACGCCGACGCCGCGCTGTACCGGTGGAGTCGGCTGTACCCGCTGAAGCTGGAGTGGCTGTGACCGCCGGCCGGCGCCGCAGGGTCCGGGGGCGGCCATGACCGCGCTGACGGCGTCGCCCACCGCCGCGATGCTGTTCTTCGCGGCCGGCTGCCTGGCGGTGGGCTTCTTCTTCGGTACCGTGCTGCGAGCCGAACTCGACGGCAGGCGCGGCGCCCGCCAGAACCGCGCCGGCTCTCCCGGCGCCCGCCGCGACCGCATCACACTCCGGGCCCGACGCGCCACCGGAGCGCGGCACCGACCGACGCGGGGACCAGGTGGCGAGGCCGGAAACGTCCGGGCCGGAGACGCCCGCGCTGGGACAGCCGGTTCGGTGCCGGCGGCGACCTACCGGGGCAGAGCGGCGGTGATCGTCTCCGCCATCGACGGCAGCTCGTCGTTGAGGAAGAAGTGACCGCCGGGCATCGTGTGCAACGTGAAGCCGGCGCCGGCGTGCCGTTCCCACTGCGTCATCGCGGCGACCGGCGCGTCGGCGTCGGCGTCACCCGCGAACGCGGTCATCGGCACCGGCAGCGGGTCCTCCGCCACGAACTCGTAGTCGTGCAGCCAACCGAAGTCGGCGCGCAGCGTGGGCAGTACCAGGTCACGCAGCTCCGGTTCCTCGAACACCTCGGGCGGTACTCCGCCGAGCTGCACGACCCGGTCGATCAGGTCCGCGTCGCTGGCATCAGCCAGTACCGACAGCGGCTCCTCCAGGTCCGGGGGCCGGGCGCCGCCGATGAACAGCCCGGCGGGCAGGTCCGCGCCGCGCCGCCGCACCTCGCGCACCACCTCGAAGCCGATCCTCGCGCCCATGCTGTGCCCGTAGATCGCGTACGGCCGGTCCGCGCGGCTCAGGATCGCGTCGGTGACCTGCGCCGCGGTGAACCGGCCCGGCTCGCTGATACGGCCCTCGCGGCCGGGCAGCTGCACGGGCTGCACCCCGACCTCCGCCGGGAACGCCCGGCGCCAGGACCGGAACGCGCTCGCGCCGCCGCCCGCGTACGGCAGGCAGAACAGCAGGACCTTCGCGGTCTCGGGTCGGTCGGTGACGAACCACCGGTCCAGGGAAGTCGTGTGCACACCGTTGTATACCGTGCGCCCGATCGGGGATCCACCAAGGTCCGGGCACGATCCGGCATCAGTGACCGTGTCTCGCGTGTAGGCCGTGGCACCGGGCACGTACCGCCTAGCAGGCCCTGCGGCAGGTGGTGGTCTCGGACGCCGGTGGCGCCTCGATGCCGGACGGCGCACCGAACTGGTCCGCGGTGAGCGTGGCCTTGACCGTGATGGGGAAACCGCCGCTGGGCTCC
This sequence comes from Actinocatenispora sp., assembly GCA_049582705.1. Classification (GTDB taxonomy): domain Bacteria; phylum Actinomycetota; class Actinomycetes; order Mycobacteriales; family Micromonosporaceae; genus Actinocatenispora. The sequence continues at coordinate 1,428 of JBAUUM010000626.1, read as the reverse complement.
AGCACCAGGGTCAGCGCCACCTTCCGGGGACGGGACAGGTCGTCGAGCCAGAAGGTCATCGTCACGCTCCCGTCGCCGGGCAGGTCGCCCAGGCCCGGCCCCAGGTCGGACAGCCGACAGTGCGGGTCGTTTCCCGTCGCGCACTGCACGTCGTACCGGGTGGCCATGGTGTTGTTCACCCGCTCGCGGCTCCCGCCGGGGATGTAGCCGCCGCCGGGAGCGGCGGTGATGTCCGCGGCCAGGGTCAGGTACCGGACCGGATCGAACATCGACGCCGCCGACAGCGCCGGATCCAAAGCCGTCGCCCCGGATGCGCCCTGGTTCTTCGAGCCGGGCGAGGCACTGGGGGTGGCGGACGACCAGTGGCCGACGTCGAACCGCTGCCACGGCTCGCCGGCATGACGACCGTCGACTTTCCGGTACACGGTGTCGCCGATCGTGACGATCTCGGTCCTGGAGGTCGACTCGTCCGCCCCGGACCGCTCGGTGGTCACGGAACTCGCCGAGTCGTGCTGCTTCCCGTAGTACTCCAGCTGTTCGTTGCCGGTGAAGGTCAGGCCGGACCCACCGGAGTTGAGTTCGATGTCGAACGTCAGGTCCTCCGTGCCGGCGGAGCGCATGGCCCGGATCGCATCGGTGGCCTTGTGCGAGTAGTCGGGTCGGCCGTGCGGCGTGCCGGCCGCCGAACAGGCGCCCACCGCGCCGCAGGTCACGACCGCCAGAACCGTCAGACCCCACCGGCGCGTCGGCTTCCTGAAACGGGCGATCCGGCCCACCGGGGAGAAATCCATGCCTCCCACAATGGCGCATCCGGACCACACGGTACGAGACTGCCACACCGCACGTCCGGCTGCCGGCCGCCAGCGTCGTCCGTACTCGCGTGATCGGGTCCCGTGATCAGGTTCGGGAGGCCTCCCCGGCGTGGCGACGAACAATGGCCCAGGCCCGGCCGTTCCGCCGCGAAGGGGGCCCCCGATGGAACACCAGACGTACCTGCCGCCCGAACCCGCCGCCCCCGTGGCGCGGACCGTCGACCCGCTGGCCGTGGCCGTCGGCAACGCCTCGCTGCTCGGCGTCGGCTACCTCATGCTGGGATGGCGCCGGCTCGCCGCCGGCACCGGGCTGGTCACCCTCGTACTGGTCGTACTGCTCGCCTCGGCCTACCGCACGACCTGGTTCGAGGTCGTCGTGGCGCTCTGGTGGGTGGCGCTCGTCGCGCACGGCTGGCACCTGGCGCGCGGTCGCACCCGGCCGGCCCAGGTACGCGGGCCGCGGCTCGTCGCGCTGTGCGCCACCGTCCCGGTACTGCTGGTCGTGACGCTGCTGCGGGTCGACGCCGCCCGGATCGAACAGTCCGTCACCGAGGCCCGGGCCGGCGGCGACTGCGCACAGGCGTCGAACGCCCTCGCCCGCCTGTGGTTCGGGCAC
>JBAUUM010000625.1:0-19618 GCA_049582705.1 Actinocatenispora sp. | reverse complement strand
CTGGGCGCTGCCGCGGGCGCCGTCGTCGGACCGCGTGACCTCGCCGGAACCATCGGTGTGGGACACCGAGGCCGGTGTGGGGCGCTGTCGCGCGTCTCCGCTCATCTGTCTGGTGTACCAGCGCCGGGCGACAGGCGCGACCGCGCGAGTGGCAGGATCGGGCCCGAAGCGGGCGCCCGACCGGCGCCTACCTGCGGTGATGGGATGAGTCGAGGCATGAGTCTGGTCGATCTGCGCAGCGACACCGTGACCCGGCCGAACGTCGGAATGCGGACCGCGATGGCCGAGGCGGTGGTGGGCGACGACGTGTACGGCGAGGACCGGACCGTCGCCGACCTGGAACACGAGGTGGCCGGGCTGTTCGGGCACGAGGCCGCCCTGTTCGTACCGTCCGGGATCATGGGCAACCAGATCTGCCTCGCGCTACTGGTGGAGCGGGGTGACGAGCTGCTGGCCGACGCCGACGCGCACGTGGTCAACTTCGAGGCCGGCGCCGCGGCGGCGCTCGCCGGTGTCTCGACCCGCACGTGGCCCTCGCAGGGCGGCACGCTGGACCCGGAGCTGGTCGCCGGGTACATCCGGCCGGCCGGCTACCCCGCGATCCGGACCGCGGCCATCGCCGTGGAGAACACCCACAACATGTCCGGCGGCACCGTACTGGACCTCGCCGACCTGCGCCGGCTGCGGGAGATCGCCGACGACGCCGGGGTCGCGCTGCACTGCGACGGCGCCCGGATCTGGCACGCGCACGTGGCCGATGGTGTGCCGCTGACGGAGTACGGGGCACTGTTCGAGACGGCCTCGGTCTGCCTGTCCAAGGGGCTCGGCGCCCCGGTCGGTTCGGTGATCGTGTCCAGCGCGGAACGCATCGTCCGGGCGCGGGTACTGCGGCGCCGGTTGGGCGGCGCGATGCGGCAGGTCGGCATCCTCGCGGCGGCGGGCAAGTACGCGCTGAGCCACAACCTGGCCCGGCTGGCCGACGATCATGCCCGGGCCGCCCGGCTGGCCGCGGCGCTGGCTCCGTTCGGGGTGGTGGACCCGTCCCGGGTACGCACCAACCTGGTGCCGCTGGACCTGCGCAACGCCCCGCTGGACGCTCCGTCGCTGGCCGCCGCGGCGCGGGGGCAGGACGTGCTGGTCTCGGTGCTCGGGCCGCGTACCGGCCGGTTGGTGACCCACCTGGACATCGACGACCTCGACATCGACCGGGCCATCGAGGTGCTCACCGGCCTGCTCGGCCGGTAGACGCGGCGGGCCGTTCCCGCCGCCGGACTTGCCGGCGGCGGAAACGGCCCGGAATGCCGGGTGACTCAGTACCTTCAGTACCTCAGTGGCGCGGTGACTCAGTGGGTCCGGGTCGACGGCGGGGCCGGCTCCGGCCGTACGGGCACGGTGTGCACCCGGAACGGCCTGGTGGCCGCGGCCACCGACTCGGGCACCGGCGACAGGTTGCCGTCGTCGCCCCGGACACACTTGGCGTTGGCCGAGCCCTGGCCGTAGAACGCGGTCAGGCAGCGGCCGAACTGCTGGTGGCCGAGCGCGTCGGGGTGCAGCGACTGGCGCACGATGTTCTCACCGAGACCGTTCTTGATCTGCTCGATGTCGATCACCACGCCGTTCGCCCATTCCTGGTCGTGGTCGATGCCCTCGGCGCAGACCTCACGCCCGCGCAGGGACGGACCGAGGTCCAGGAACCGGGCGCCGGACTGCGCGGCGACCTGCCCCAGGGTGGAGCTGTACGCCGGTACCACCACGCTGCGCGCCCAGGCCGCGTCGTCGTCGCGTACCGGGCAGCCCTGGAACGTCTTGTCCCAGCCGTACCGGTTGTCCTCGGTCACCGGCGACGAGTAGCTCTGCAGTACGAGCTGGTAGTCGCCGTCGGCGTAGCCGTCCTCGCGCATGACGGTACGGATGTCGGCCAGGTTGGCCGCCACCTTCGGCGCCGCCGCGGCCAGTGCGTCCGGGAACTTCTGCGCCCAGCCCTCCTGGCAGCGGGGTCCGAGCAGGAAGTACGCCTTGATGCAGTCCAGTACCAGCGGCGTGAAGCCGACGTCGTTGGCGCCGATGGTCAGTACGACCAGCTTGACGTCGTAGTCGTTGGCGACCTGGCGGAGGTGGTCGGCCTGGGGCTGCTCACCGTTCTGCGGCGTGCCGTTGATCGCGATGTTGTCGGTGACCGCGCCCGAGCAGGCCAGGTTGATCCGGGCGTCCACGGCCAGCGTGGTCTCCTTGATCTCCGCGTTGGCCGAGCGGTGACAGAAGTTGCCGGGTTGGTCGGTGCCGGACTCGTAGTCGCCGGCACCTTCACCGGAGATGAAGCTGTCGCCCAGGGACACGACCGCGGTGGGTTTGCCTGCGCTGCCGGCGGCCGCGCCGGCCGGTACGCCGAGCGTGAGAAGGCCGAGCGCCGCGGCGGTCACCGCGACCAACACCCGGCGGGGGCTGTGGGGGAAACGGGCCATGTGCATTCTCCCTACTGAGGAGTAGCAACGGGTATGCCCGGTATCTTCCCAGCAAAATGCTTGTCGCACTAGCTCCGTCTTTGCGGGGGTTCGCTAGAAGTCGCGGAGACCGCGATTCGGGTGCCGGCGGACGAGTCGGCGAGGGCGAGCGGCCGGGTGCGGCTGCGGATAGGCTCGAACCAATCGGGGCTACCACCGAGGGGGCGGGCCATGGCCCAGCAAGTCGAGGAACGCAGTCAGGTACTTCGCAACTTCGTCGACGGCAGGTCCGTCGACGCGGTGGCGGGAACGTCGGCGTCGCTGATCAATCCGGCCACCGGCGAGGTCTACGCGTCGGCACCCGTGTCGGGCGCCGAGGACGTGGACCGCGCCATGCGGGCGGCGGAGTCGGCATTCGACTCCTGGCGGGACACCACACCGGCGGAACGGCAGCGGGCGCTGTTGCGGATCGCCGACGCGGTCGAGGCACGGCTCGACGAGGTCGTCGCCGTCGAGGTGGAGAACACCGGAAAGCCGGTCGCGCTGACCCGGGACGAGGAGATGCCGCCGGCGATGGACGCGCTGCGGTTCTTCGCCGGGGCCGCGCGGGTGCTGGAGGGCCGTTCGGCCGGAGAGTACATGGCCGGGCACACGTCCTTCGTACGGCGGGAGCCGATCGGTGTCGTCGCGCAGGTGACGCCGTGGAACTACCCGCTGATGATGGCGATCTGGAAGATCGCCCCGGCGCTGGCCGCCGGCAACACCATCGTGCTGAAACCCAGCGACACGACTCCCGCGAGCACGCTGCTGCTCGCCGAGATCGCCGCGGAGTTCCTGCCGCCGGGCGTGCTCAACGTGGTGTGCGGCGACCGGGACACCGGGCGCGCGCTGATCGCGCACCCGACGCCGCGGATGGTGGCGATCACCGGCTCCGTCCGCGCCGGCACGGAGGTGGCCACCGAGGCCGCCCGGGACCTCAAGCGCGTACACCTGGAGCTGGGTGGCAAGGCACCGGTGCTGGTGTTCGACGACGCGGACCTGGAGGCTGCCGCCGACGGCATCTCCGCCGCGGGCTACTTCAACGCGGGTCAGGACTGCACCGCGGCGACCCGGGTCCTGGTCGCGCCCTCGGTACACGACGACTTCCTCGACGTGTTGACGCAGCGGGCGCGGGACACCAGGACCGGCCCGCCGGAGGACACCGAGGCGGCGTACGGGCCGCTCAACAACGCCAATCAGTTGGAGCGGGTGAGCGGTTTCCTGAACCGCGCGCCGGACCACGCGACCGTGCTGACCGGTGGCCAGCGGGTCGGCGAGCGCGGCTACTTCTACAGCCCGACCGTGGTGGCCGGCCTGCTGCAGTCCGACGAGATGGCCACGCAGGAGATCTTCGGCCCCGTCATCACGGTGCAGCGCTTCTCCGACGAGGACGAGGCGGTGCGGTGGGCGAACGGCGTGGAGTACGGTCTGGCGTCCAGCGTGTGGACCCGTGACCACGCCCGGGCCATGCGGGTGTCCCGCCGGCTCGACTTCGGCTGCGTCTGGATCAACACGCACATCCCGTTGGTGAACGAGATGCCGCACGGCGGGTTCAAGCACTCCGGCTACGGCAAGGACCTGTCCATGTACGGCATGGAGGACTACACCCGGGTCAAGCACGTGATGAGCGCGATCGACGGGGCCTGACCCAACGCTCCTTCTGTGCAGCGACACGCCGACTCGGTCGGCGTGTCGCTGCACAGAACGGGTTTGGTCCGCCGGGTCGGCGCGCGGCGACCCGGGCGAGGGTCAGAGCAGGGTCCACGCCTTGGTGAGCACGTCGCGCAGGATCGACTCCATCTCGTCGAACTGCTCCGGCCCGCAGACCAGCGGCGGGGCGAGCTGGACGACCGGGTCGCCGCGGTCGTCGGTACGGCAGTGCAGCCCCGCCTCGAACAGGGCCTTGGACAGGAAGCCGCGCAGCAGCCGCTCGGACTCCTCCTCGTTGAAGGTCTCCCGCGTCGTCTGGTCCTTGACCAGTTCGATGCCGTAGAAGTACCCGTCACCGCGGACGTCGCCGACGATCGGCAGGTCCCGCAACTTCTCCAGGGTGGCGCGGAACGTGCCCTCGTTGCGGCGCACGTTGCCCAGCAGGTCCTCCCGCTCGATCAGGTCCAGGTTGGCCAGCCCGACCGCGCAGGAGACCGGGTGACCGCCGAAGGTCACACCGTGCATGAACGTGGACGTGCCCTTCAGGAACGGCGCCATCAGCTGTTCACTGACGAGCATCGCGCCGAGCGGTGAGTATCCCGACGTCAGGCCCTTCGCGCAGGTGATGATGTCCGGCTGGTAGCCGTAGCGTTCCGCGCCGAACCAGTACCCGAGTCGGCCGAACGCGCAGATCACCTCGTCGGACACCAGCAGCACGTCGTACTCGTCGCAGATCTCCCGCAGCCGGGCGAAGTACCCGGGCGGCGGCGGGAAACACCCGCCGGAGTTCTGCACCGGCTCGACGAACACGGCCGCGACGGTCTCCGGGCCCTCCCGCTCGATGACCCGGCCGATCTCGTCGGCGGCCCACCGTCCGAACGCCTCGATGTCGTCGCCGTGCTCCGGCGCGCGGTAGAAGTTCGTGTTCGGTGCCTTGAACGCGCCCGGCACCAGCGGCTCGAAGTCGGACTTGATCGCGGGCACGCCGGTGATGGACAACGCGCCCATGCTGGTGCCGTGGTACGCGATGTACCGGCTGACGACCTTGTACTTCTCCGGCTTGCCGATCTCCCGGTAGTACTGCTTGGCGAGCTTCCAGGCGCTCTCCACGGCCTCCGAGCCGCCGGAGGTGAAGAACACCCGGTTCAGGTCGCCCGGCGTGATCGTGCTGAGCCGTTCGGCGAGCTCGATCGCGGTCGGGTGCGCGTACGACCAGAGCGGGAAGTACGCGAGCTTCCCGGCCTGGCGGGCGGCCGCCTCCGCCAGTTCGGTGCGGCCGTGCCCGGCCTGCACGACGAACAGGCCGGACAGCGCGTCGAGATAGCGGCGACCGCCGGCGTCCCACACGTACGGGCCCTCACCGCGGACGATGACGGGAACGTCGCCCCCGGAGTACGAGGACTGGCGGGTGAAGTGCATCCACAGGTGATCCCGGGCCCGGTCACCGAGATCGCCGGCGCCGTCGGTGCCGCTGGTCGTCATCGTGTCCCCCACGAGTAGGTCTGTTTGGCGAGCTTGAGGTAGACGAAGGCTTCGGTGGTGGTGACGCCGGGGATGGCGCGGATGGTCTCGTTCATCACCGTCAGCAGGTGGTCGTCGTCCGTGCAGACCAGCTCCGCCAACAGGTCGTACGAGCCCGCGCAGATCACCACGTAGTCGACCTCGGGGATCTCCGCCAGCCGGCGCGCCACCTCGCGGGTGTCGCCGCCGACCCGCAGGCCGATCATCGCCTGCCGGTGGAAGCCCAGGGTGAGGGGATCGGTGACCGCGACGATCTGCATGACCCCCGCGTCGCGGAGCCGCTGCACCCGCTGTCGGACGGCCGCCTCGGACAGTCCGACCTCCTTGGACAGCGCGGCGTACGACAGCCGGCCGTCCTCCTGGAGGCGTTCGATGATCTTCTTGTTCACCTCGTCGAGCTGGGCGTGCACGCCCCCGCTGCCCGGTGTCGGGCCGTCGGTTGCCGCCGGACCGCCGTCCTCGCGCGATTGGTCGTCCATGGGGGCATCATCGTCCACGCGGAGTGCGACGCGGCCGGGGCCCGACGTGGCGGGCACGGCACGCAGCCGTGACGCGGTCACGTCGGCCTGTCCGGGCCGTACCGCGACGTGCGTCGCGCGGCGCGGTGACCTGCCCTGGAACCCGCGGGTGTGCGGGTCACTCATGGTGCCGCCCACGGGTCTTGCCCTTGCGCTGCTTGTCCTCCTCGGCACGGTTCCGGGGCAGCTCCGGCGGTGCGTCGTCGCGGATCACCTCGCCCGTCTCGGTGACCACGGTGCCGCGCTCCATCGTGCGCCCCCGGAAGTACGCGGGGCGCACGATGTTGTAGATGATCATGAGGATCAGGCCGAGCACGATGGATCCGATGCCGACCACGAACTGCCCGCCGATGCCGAACGGGTGCGTGTAGCTGGAGTCGGGGTCGTACATGTCGATCGCGCTCTTGACGAACGCGACCAGCAGGATGATTCCGCCGAGCAGCGGCAGGATTCCCTTGAGCCACAGGGCCTTCTGGCTGTGCCGCAGCTCCTTGCGGAAGTACCAGGCGGAGGCGAAGCCGGTGAGCCCGTAGTAGAAGGCGATCAGCAGGCCGATCGACAGGATCAGGTCGAACAGCAGGTTGCCCTCGTTGTAGAAGGCGAGACCGGCGAAGAACAGGATCGACACGATGCCCATCGCCCACGTCGACACGCTGGGCGTCTTGTGCTTGCTCATCTTGCCGAACACCCTCGGCAGAGCCCTGCCGGCGGCCATCGACAGCGTGGTCCGCGCGGTCGGCAGGATCGTGGTCTGGGTGGAGGCCGCCGCCGAGGACAGGACCGCGATGATCAGCAGCTTGCCCCATCCGCCGCCGAGGACGGCGTTGCCGATCGAGGAGAGTACGTCGTCCGTGTGTTCCGGGTTGGCCAGGCCGATTCCCTTGGTGCCGGTGCCGGCGAACGCCTGCGCGGCGACGGTCACCACCACGTAGGTGAGCAGCAGGAGCAGCGTCGAGAGGACCGCGGCGAGGCCGGGCGTACGGGCCGAGTCCTTGGTCTCCTCGTTGACCGCGGCCGCCGTGTCCCAGCCCCAGTAGATGAACAGGCCACCGAGGAACCCGGCGGCGAAGGCGGCCGAGGTCAGTCCGCTCGGCGAGAACCACGACCAGGACGGGTGGATCGCCAGTGCGCCGGCGTTCCCCGCGTAGACCTTGACCAGCGCGGCGACGGAGAAGATGAACAGCACACCCAGTTCGCAGGCGAGCAGGATGACCTGGGTGCGGGCGGACAGTTCGATGCCGCGCCACGAGATCCAGGTCATCAGCAGGATCCAGATGCACCCGGCGAGGGTGGACCAGCCGATGCTGGACGCCAGACCGTCCAGGTTGAACAGCAGGAAGCCGTACTGGCCGGCGATCTGGGCCAGGTTCGCCATGACGATCACGTCGGCGGCCACGATGACCCAGCCGGTGATCCACCCGGTGTGCCGGCCGAACGCCCGCATCACCCAGGTGAAGCTGGTGCCGCAGTCGGGTTCCGCCTCGTTGAGCGCCCGGTACGCGAACGCGATGAACAGCATCGGGACGAACGCGAGGATCATGATGATCGGCGAGCGGAACGACACCGCCCCGCTGATGCTGCCCAGGGTGGCCGCCAGGCTGTAGGCGGGGGCCGTGGACGCCACGCCGATGACGATCGTCGACAGTAGCCCGAGAGCGCCGACCTTCAGTCCCTTGCTCGCGACGGTCGATTTCTCCGACGCCGGAACACCGGCCATGAAGCCTCCCCTGACCGCCCCTCGCGTCGGCGACAGGCTCCGGACAGTAACCGTCTTCAGCAAGTCTTCCCGTTGTTGCGTGAGCCACATTACACTTGATTCGTTGTGTGGGAAGGTCATCTCGACGGTTCCCGTTGGTGACGAGCGGGGCCGGACAGGCAGGTCCGATGCGCTCCGGGCATCAATCAGACGGAGAGTGACAATGCGAATACTCGTCGTCGGCGCCGGGGGAGTGGGTTCGGCGGCGATCTCGATCGCCGCCCGACGCGACTTCTTCGAGTCGGTGCTGATCGTCGACCGCGACCCGGCCCGGGCGGAGCGCGCCGTCGCGGGAGCGGCAGACGATCCCCGGTTCACCGCCGGCCAGGTCGACGCGTCCTCGCCCGACGCCATCCGCCAACTCTGCCGCGAGCACCGGATCACCCACGTGCTCAACGCCGTCGACCCGCGCTTCGTCATGCCGATCTTCGACGGCGCGTACGCGGCCGGCGTCGACTACCTCGACATGGCCATGTCGCTGTCCGAGCCGCACCCGGAACAGCCGTACGCCCAGACCGGCGTCAAACTCGGCGACCGGCAGTTCGAGGTGACCGACCGGTGGTCCGACGCGGGGCGCCTCGCCCTCCTCGGCATGGGCGTCGAGCCGGGACTCTCCGACGTGTTCGCCCGGTACGCCGCCGACCACCTGTTCGACCACATCGACGAGGTCGGCATCCGGGACGGGGCCGACCTGGAGGTCACCGGGGACGACGGAAAGCCGATGTTCGCGCCGACCTTCTCCATCTGGACCACCATCGAGGAATGCCTGAACCCACCGGTCATCTACGAGAACGGCCGGGGCTGGTACACCACGGAACCGTTCAGCGGCTCCGAGCGGTTCACGTTCCCCGAGGGCATCGGCGAGATCGAGTGCGTGAACGTCGAACACGAGGAGGTCCTGCTGGTCCCCCGGTGGGTCGACACGGGCCGGGTGACGTTCAAGTACGGGCTGGGCGACGAGTTCATCGACGTCCTGCGCACCCTGCACAAGCTGGGCCTGGACTCGGTGGAGCCGGTACGGATCGGCGGCGACGGCACCGCCGTGGCCCCGCGTGACGTGGTCGCGGCGAGTCTGCCGGATCCGGCCACGCTCGGCGAGCGGATGCGCGGCCGTACCTGCGCCGGCACCCTGGTCCGCGGCCGTGGCAAGGACGGCCGCCCGCGCGAGGTCTACCTGTACCACGTGGTCGACAACTCGTGGTCGATGTCCACGTACGGTTCGCAGGCGGTGGTCTGGCAGACCGCGATCAACCCGGTCGTGGCGCTGGAGCTGCTCGCCACCGGCGCCTGGTCCGGCGCGGGCGTGCTCGGGCCCGAGGCGTTCGACGCGGTGCCGTTCCTGGACCTGCTCAACGACTACGGCTCACCCTGGCGGATGGAGGAGCGGTCCGTCTCCGGCTCCGCCGACCAGCCCGCCGGTTCCCGGCCGTCCTGACCCCGGGGCCGCCGGGCGTGCGTGGCCGCGCGACCAGGGGCCGGGGCAGTCCACAGGCGAGGCGCCGTCCCGATTTCGGGTGCGCCTCGCCTAGCCGGACAACGAGTCCTGTGACACCGCGTTCGTGAAGGCCCGCCACGCCTCGGCCCCGAGTACCAGCGCCGGGCCCTGGCGGTCCTTCGAGTCCCGCACCCCCACAGCCGGCCCCACGAACGCAACCTCGACGCAGTTGCTCTGGCTGCCACTGCGACTCGACTTGAACCAGCGTCGAGAGGCCAGGTCCATCGTCACTCCTGTTGTTCGAACTCCGCCGCCACCGTCGTCAGGAACTCCCGCGACTCGTCGGGAGTCAACGCGACCCGTTGCAGGGTAACGGTCGCGTCGAGAAACGGCTTCACGACTTCGGGGTCGTCGATGAAGATGCCCGAGCGCTTGTGTTCGAGATGGACGACGGTCCGCGCCTTGGCGAACTGCAAGATCACACAGGGTCCGTCGAGCCCCGTGTGCGCGCCAACGGAGAACGGAACCACCTGCACGGTGACGTTTGCCCGCGAGGATTCCTTCGCAATCCGACGCACCTGTTCCGCCATGACGCTGGGACCGCCGATCGGCCGGCGTAGCACGGCTTCGTCGATGATCGCCAGGTACTCCGGATGATCGGTCCGAGTCAACACGCCTTGCCGACCGAGACGCATGGCGACCATGGTCTCCGCCTGATTCGGCGGGGCTCCGGCCGCCACCATCATGGCGCGGGTGTACTCGGCGGTCTGGAGCAGGCCCGGTACCAACACCGTCCCAAAGTCGAGAATCCGCGTTGCGGTCGACTCGAAGCCGATCAGCGCGGTCAACTGGCTCGGCAGGCCCGGCGTATCTCCCGTCTCCCACCACCCGGGTTGGTCGACGTCCTTTGTCAGTGCAAGGAGTCGGTCGCGCTCGTCACCCTTGATGTCGTAGACGACGAGCAGGGCGGCGACCTCTTCGATGCTGGTCTTGCGTTTGCCGTTCTCGATGCGGTTGACCGTGCTGTGGGTCCAGCCGAGCCGCTCGGCAACAGCCCGAACGCTGAGTCGGGTCTGTGCGCGGCACTCCTTCAGCTCCGCACCGAGCCCTCGGGCGCGGACACCGGGTGGCCGCCGTGGCATGACTTCTCCTCATCGCCGAGGACGGTTCGTCCGCTGATGCGGAAGCAGGATCGATGATACTTGTGCGATGTAGCAGCTACATCTAATATCAGCAGCAGGTAACCGATACAAGGGAGTTGTAGACATGGTTGTATCAACTGGTACGAGCACGGTGTTCGACCAGGGTGACCCGCCGTTCGGGGACGAGGCGCGGTGCCGCGAGTACATGGCCGAGATCGGGACACGCTTCGCGCCGCGCCGGGTCGCGCTGTGGCAGGTACTGCCCGACTGGGCCGACGCGCGCCTGGTCGGCTGGGGTTACGCCGACGAGACCGAGGCGGTCCTGGACCTTCCCGGATCCGTACACCGGCTGAACCGCGCGTCGCTGGACGACCGGCTCACGCATCTGGGGCTGTGTCCGATCTGGATGGACCCGGAACCGGCCGACACCGACTGACGGCACCGCCTCGACAACGGCGGGCCGGGACTACCGCTGCAGGCCGCGCAGCCGCTCCAGGTTCGCCGCGTCGGGGCCCTTGCCGGCCAGGCCCGGCACCTCCAGTACGCCCGGCACCCCGGCCAGCGCCGGATGGTTCACGATCTCAGCGAAGCCCGCCGGGCCGATGTGCCCGTCGCCGATGTTCTCGTGCCGGTCCACCCGGGAGCCCAGGTCGGTCTTGGAGTCGTTGAGGTGCAGCAGCCGCAGCCGGTCCAACCCGATCCGCTCGTCGAACTCGGCGAACAGCGCGTCCAGCCCGTCCCGGGTACGGATCTCGTGGCCGGCCGCCAGCAGGTGCGCGGTGTCCAGGCAGACACCGAGCCGCTCCGGCGCACCCATCCGTTGCACGATGCGCGCCAGTTCGTCGACCGACGCGCCGACCGTACCGCCGGAACCGGCCGAGTTCTCCGCCAGCAGCATCGTGCGTCGGCTCGCGGCGAGCCCGGCGGCCAGTGCGTCGCACAGCCGGTCCAGGCCGGCGTCGAAGCCGGTGCCCTTGTGCGAGCCGAGGTGGGTGACCACGCCGGTGATGCCCAGGTCGTCGGCGAGCCGCAGGGTGTGCTCCAGCGCGGCGATGGAGCGTTCCCGCAGCGCGTCGTCGGCGGTGCCGTAGTTGACCAGGTAGGTCGCGTGGACGAACGGTTCCACCGCGGCCTCCGCGCACGCCTTGCGGAAGTCCTCGATCGCCTCGTCGGACGGGCGCACCGCCCGCCAGCCACGCGGGTTGGTGACGAACACCTGCACGCAGTCCGCCCCGATCGCGCGCGCCCGGGGTGGGACGGTGGCCAGCGCACCCTTCGTGGAAAGGTGCGCCCCGAACCGCATCAGACGATCCAGAGGGTGATCGTGCCACCCTCCGGGGCCTGCGACCCACCGCCGGGATTCTGTGCTCGTACCGTGCCGTTGTCCCGCACCAGCCCGAACGCGCGCACCTGGAAGCCGGCCCGTTCCAGCTCCCGCTTGGCCTGCTTGAGCTTCTTGCCGGTGACGTCCGGTACGTCGGTCAGCGGCGGACCGGAGCTGACCGTGAGCGTCACGGTCACGCCGCGGGCCACCCCGGTGCCCGGCGCCGGGTCCTGGCTGATCACCTCGCCGGCCGGTACGTCGCTGTTCTGCTTCTGGGTGGACTTCACGTCCAGGTCGTGTTCGGACAGGGTGCTGGTCGCGTCGTCGAGGCTCATGCCCCGGACGTCCGGCACGGTCTCCGGCGCGGGGCCCTTGCTGACCACCAGGCGTACCGGCGCGCCGGCGCGGACCTCGGTGCCGTGACCGGGGGAGACGGAGATGACGTTGCCGGACGAGACCTGGGAGCTGTACCGCTCGCTGCGGGACACCTTCAGGTGCATCCCGCGCAGCGTGTCCTCGGCCTGGCCCGCGTCGTGCCCGACGAGCGTCGGGATCCGGTACCGCTCGGGGCCCTTGGACAGCACCAGGGTGATCGTGCCGCCCGGCAGGATGCGGTCGCCGGGCTGCGGATCCTGGCTCATCACCGTGTTCTTCCTGGCCGTCTCGGAGAACTGCGCGGCCGCCCAGTGCAGGTCGAAGCCCTTGTCGTGGGCGCGGCTGACCGCCTCGCTGCGGCTGACCGTGAGCATCGACGGCGCGCTGGTGTAGCGGCCCGCGCCGAACCACCAGCCACCGACGCCGGCGACCAGGCCGAGCGCCACCAGCGCGGCGATCCCGATCAGGGCGCCGCGGCTCATCGGGCGGCGACGGCGGGTCCGGTCCCAGGCGACCTCGCGCTGGTCGTTGCCGCGCTCCTGCCGTGCCGCCATGCCGGGGGAGAAGGCCACGGTGTGATGCGCGACCGGGGCGGCCGGGGAGACCGACCGCAGATCGGTGTGTTCCCGCACGTGCCGCAGCTCGGCGAGCAGCGCGGCCGCGTCGGCGGGTCGGGCCGCCGGGTCGCGACGGGTGGCGCGGACCACCAGCTGGTCCAACGCCGGCGGAATGCCCGGCATCAACCGCGACGGTGGCGGCATGTCCGACTCGACGTGCTGGTAGGCGACATCCATCGAGCTCTTGCCGTGGTACGGCACCGTGCCGGTGAGCAGCTCGAACAGCACGACGCCCGCGGAGTACACGTCCGTGCGGGGGTCGGCGTGACCGGACCGGACCAGTTCGGGCGCCACGTACGCGACGGTCGCCATCAGCTGACCGCCGGTGGCGTCCTCGGCGCTCTGCTCGACGGCGCGGGCCAGGCCGAAGTCGGCGACCTTCACCACCGGGCTGTGCAGCTGCCCGGACGCCGGCCCCTCCGGCTCGCCGATCAGGATGTTCTCCGGCTTGACGTCCCGGTGCACGAGGCCGGCGCGGTGCGCGGCGCCCAGCGCGGCGAGCATCGGTTCGGCGACCGCGAACGCCTCGGCCGGACTCAGCCGCCCCCGGGTGCCCAGCAGATCCCGCAGCGTGCGCCCCGGCACGTACTCCATGACCAGGTACGGCAGGTTCCGGTGCTGACCGGAGTCGAACACCGCCACCACGTTGGGGTGGGTGAGCTGCGCGATGGTCTTCGCTTCCCGATCGAAACGGGACAGGAAGTGCGGATTCCCCGCGAATGAGGGGTGGATCATCTTGAGCGCGACGATCCGCTCCAGGCGCGTGTCGATCGCCTGGTACACGGTGGCCATCCCACCCTGGGCGATCCGGGCCCTGATGCGGTAGCGGCCGCTCAGCAGTTCGCCGACCAGGGGATCGGCTATGGTCGCGTCCATCGCCCGCGAGTCTACGAGTGTTCCGTGCGTGAGCCACGGAGGCGGCCCGGTACTGGGCCGATTTGTGACCGGAAGCGCGTTCCCGGGTCAGCGGCAGACCAGCAGACCAACGTGACACCGGAGCCGGAACGTGCCGGTACGGGCCATGTCGGCGACCAACCGTTCACCGGCCCGGGCCAGGATCGGCTCCACCGGCAGGCCGTGCCCGACGATGGACTTCTGCGAGTCCAGGAAGGCCAGCACCGGCTCCGGCTCGGTCACGACCACCTCGCCGGTCAGGTCGATCCGACGGACGTGGCGCCCGCCCCGGACGGGACGGACGCCACGGGCGGTGCTCAGACCCGGCGGCCCGACGGCTGCCCCACGACCGGCGACGGACTGCTCGCCGGCGTGCTGCTGGCCGAGGCCGATCCGGGGCCGTCATCAGGCGGCGGGCTGGTCGGATCGGTCGGGGACGGCGACGGGCTGGGTGACGCGGTCGGGCTGTGATGTGTCGGCGTGGGCGACGGGTGTCCGTGCTCCGGCGGCTTGTGGCTGTGCGTCGGGCGCGGGTTCGGTGACGGGGTGCGTCCCGTCGTGTCGTCCTGGTCGTCGCTGCGCGGGCTGGCGGACGCCGACGGGGAATGCTTCGGCGACTTGCTCGGGGACGGTGCCGGAGTGCCGGTCGCCTCGATGAGCCCACCACCCGCGTCGGGCGGATTGCTGTGCGTGCGCACCGAGTGGTGATCGGCCTGCCGCACCGGTTCCGCACTTCCGGCCACGGCGAACGCGGTGCCCAGTCCGCCGGCCGCGACCAGCGCGGTCAGCCCGGTCACCGCAAGCACCCGGCGCGAGCCGCGCTGCCCGAGCAGGACCTGGATGAAGTCGTAACGGATCGAACGCAGCGCGCCAGACGCCTCGCGGCGTGCTGCCTGCCAGAAGCTCACCTGTTTCCCTTCGGAGCGCGACCCGTTCAGGGGTGGCGGTTGGGGTGAACGCTCAATGCGGTGCCATGGCCGCGTACGCGGGCCACGGACGGTGGTCAACTTGTCGGGGTGCTGTGCCGTACGGGAAGTGGAACCGGCGGAACGTGCCGGAAAGACACCGCAAAATACCAGAACGGCCGATGTCCGGATCCTCCCGAACAGACGATAGCGGCCGGTGGGCCTTGCTGGGAATCCCGTACCGGGGCATGGCAGTCTGTGCAGGTGACCGAAACGCCCAACGAGCCGACCGACTGGCTGGCCCTGCCCGACGTGGCCGAACGACTCGACATGCCCGTGAACCGGGTGCGGCAGCTGGTCAGGGAGCGGAGGGTCCTGGCGCTCCGACGCGACGGGGTCCTGCGGATACCGGCCGAACTGGTCGAGTCGCCCACCGTTCTGAAGCACCTCCCCGGAGTTCTCACCTTGCTGCACGACGCGGGGTACAACGACGAAGAGGCCTTCCGGTGGCTGTACACCCCGGACGAGTCACTTCCGGGCGCCCCCGCCGACGGCCTCAACGACAGCCGTGCGACAGAGGTCAAGAGGCGTGCGCAGGCCCTCGGCTTCTGACGGCTGACCGCACTCAGTGCAACGCTGCCGGCGCTCTCGGGCGCTTGCCCACCTGCTTCGTGGGCGGCGCTCCCTACGGTCCTGGCAGCGTTCCGCTGAGCCTCGTTCAGCGGGTGACGCCCGTTGTCCAGCGTGTGACGCGCGGTCCTTCGAGCAGATGTTCTCGCAGCTCGTCGTGGTGTTCCTGGTCGAACCCGATGCGCCGCGCGTAGTCGGTCACGGAGCCGTACCGGTCCCGTAGCTCGGCCAGGAAGCAGCGCATCGTCTCCACCGGCGCCGCGTTGCCCGGCGACTTGTACGACGGCAGGTCCGGCCGGTTCTCCGCCCGCCACACCAGGTACTGCCGCTCGGCCGCCTGACTGACCGCGTAGTCCTCGGCGATCGTGTCGTCGGGCACCGACAGCAGGGCCAGCACCAGGGCGGCCACCACCCCGGTACGGTCCTTGCCCGCCGCGCAGTGGAACACCGTCGGCCCCGCCGACGAGTCCGCGATCATGCGCAGGACCCGCCCCATGGTGCCGGTCCCGGCGCCCTCGTCGGCGATCTCCGCGTACCGGTCCGCCAGGTAACGGGCCATCCCGTCGGCGGTCACCTCCGCCGCCGTCCACGGATCGACCTGCAGGCAGACGTTGTGGTACGCCAGGCCCGGCGAGTCCGGCACCCGGCCGTGCTCGTCCAACTCGTCGGGCCGGCGCAGGTCGATGACCCGACGCAGGTTCAGCGCGGTGAACCGGGACAGGTCGTCACCGGACAGCCGGAACAACCCGTCCGCCCGGTAGAGCCGCCCCGTCCGTACGGTCCGCCCGTCCGTCGTCGGGTAGCCGCCCAGGTCGCGGAAGTTGAACACCGTCGAGAACGCCATGCGGCGGTCCGTGTCCATGTCCGCGTCCCTGCCTCTGCCCGGTCAGCCGGCCTGTTCGGCCAGTTCCAGGAAGCGCCGCTTGCCCGCGAGGGCGGACTCGGCCTCCTTGACCCGCTTGGCGTCACCGGCGGCCTTGGCCCGCTCCAGGCGCTGCTCCGCCTCGGCCACCTGCTCGCGCATCTGGACCAGCAGCGGGTTCTGCTCGATCGGGGTGCGCCGCCACGCCGTGTCCATCGCCGCGCGGACCTTCTCCTCGACCGTCCGCATGCGGCGGTCCAGCCCGTTGATCGCCTCGCGCGGGACCTTGCCGGTGTCGTGCCAGCGGCCCTGGATGTCCCGCAGCTTCTGCTGCGCGACCTTCGGGTCCGCGTCGACGTCCAGCGCCTCCGCCTCGACCAGCAGCTCGCGCTTGACCGCCAGGTTCGCGTTGTACTCCGCGTCGCGCGCGTCGAACACCTCGCTGCGCCGCTTGAAGAACGCGTCCTGCGCCGCCCGGAACCGCTCCCAGAGCCGCTGCTCGGACTCCTTGGACGCCCGGCCGGACTCCTTCCAGTCCGCCATCAGCTGCTTGAGCCGCGACGCCGTCGGGCCCCAGTCGTCCGACGAGGACAGCGACTCCGCCTCGGTGACCAGCTTCTCCTTGACGCCCTGCACCTCCTTGCGCTGGGCGTCCAGGCTGGCGAAGTGCGTGCCCCGGCGCCGGGTGAAGGCGTCACGGGCCGCCGAGTAGCGCTTCCACAGCTCGCCGTCGGTCTTCTTGTCGACGCCGTGGATCGACTTCCACTCGTCGAGGATCTCCTTGAGCCGGTCGCCGGCGGCCTTCCACTGGGTGGCCTCCGTGGCGAGGTGCTCCGCCTCGGCCGCCAGGGCCTGCTTGCGCTCGACGGCCTGGGCCTTCGCCACCTCGCGGGCGGCCTTGGCCTCCTCGGCACGCTTCTGCGTCTCGGTGGCGAGCTGGTCCAGCCGGCCGGACAATCCGTCGATGTCGCCGACCACGTGCGCGGTGGACAGCTCGTTGCGCAGTCGGCGGATGGTCGCGGCCGAATGCGTGGCGTCCGCCTTGCCGGACGCCAGCCGGTTCTCCAGGAGGTCGACCTCGACGACGAGGTCGGCGAACCGACGGGCGAACAGCGCCAGCCCCTCCTCGGGCGGGCCGGCCTGCCAGGAGCCGACCGGTCGCTCACCGGCGGCCGTCTTGACATAGACCGTGCCGTTCGCGTCGACCCGACCGAATGTCGTCCAGTCGCGCACGTCACCGCTCATCAGATCCACCTTCAGGTTCCTTCCGGTCCGGGCGCTACGCCCGGGCCGCCGCCGTGCCGGGCCATGAGTCTTCAGCGTCTCGGTGCATTGTCACAGGTCTGTCCAGCCCTACGGGAACCGGTCGAAGCTGAACCGTGACCTGATGGTGTCCGAGAAACGGCCGGATCGGACACGCCTGGGGCACGGTACCGCCGCGAGCAGGGCCGCGCCGTACCCGCCGACCGGTGCCGACCGGGTCCGGGGGGCGCCGCTACCGTGGTGTGGTGATCGTCTCGGTGGCGGTGTGCCCGCATCCGCCGATGCTGGTTCCGGAGCTCGCCGCGGGCGCGGCCGTCGACCTGACGGAACTGCGGGCGGCCTGCGACGCGGCGGTCGGCACCCTGCTGGCCGGTCGTCCCGGGTCCATCTGCGTACTCGGCTCCGGCCCGCGGCAGCGCCAGCTCAGGCCCGCCGACCACGGCAGCTTCGCCGGCTACGGGATGGACGTGCCGGTCGGGTTCGGCCACGGCGGCCCGGACGGTACCGCCTTCGACGAGCTGTCGATGCTGGTCGGCACGTGGCTGCTGGGTCGGGCACTGGCGCCCCGGCCGGACGACGCCCGCCCGCTGCGGTTCGGCCAGACGCTGCCCGCGGACCTGCCCACCGGGGACTGCGCGGCGCTGGGTGCCCGGCTCGCCGACCGGAGCGGGTTCCACGACCCGCAGCGTCGGGTGGCGCTGCTGGTGATGGGCGACGCCGCCGCCCGCCGGGTGACCGCGGCGCCCGGCGCGCCCGACGAGGAGTCCGACGGGTTCGACGCGCGGGCACTGGCGGCGCTGCGTTCCGGTGACCCGGCCGCGCTGCTCGACCTGGACGCCGACCTGGGCAACCGGGTCGACGCGTCCGGCCGGGCGCCCTGGCAGGTACTGGCCGGCGTGCTGGGCTCCCGCCGGTGCCTCGCCGAGGTCACGTACGCGGCCACGCCGTTGGAGGTCAGCTACCTCGTCGCGACCTGGCGGCCGGCGTGACCGCTGCCCGGCCGCTGCCCGGTCCGGTCGTCGCGCTCGTCGGACCCACCGCGGTGGGGAAGTCGGCGCTGGGTGTCGCGCTCGCCGGTGCGCTGTCCGGCGAGGTGGTCAACGCCGACTCGATGCAGCTCTACCGGGGCATGGACATCGGCACCGCGAAGATCGACCGGGACGAGGCCGCCGGCGTGCCGCACCACCTGCTGGACGTCTGGCCGGTGACCGAGCCGGCCAGCGTCGCGGCGTACCAGGAACTGGCCCGAGGGTGGCTGGACCGGTTGCTCGCCGCCGGCCGCCCGCCGGTACTGGTCGGCGGCTCGGGCCTGTACGTGCGGGCCGTGCTGGACCGCTTCGAGTTCCCGGGTACCGATCCGGTCCTGCGCGCCGAACTGGAGGCGGAGCTGGACCGGCACGGCCCGGCCGTCCTGCACGCCCGGCTGGCCGAGCGTGACCCCGCCGCCGCGGCGGACATCCTGCCCAGCAACGGCCGGCGCATCGTGCGGGCGCTGGAGGTCGTGGCGCTGACCGGCGGTCCGTTCCGGGCGGCCCTGCCCACCGAACCGGAACCGGTGTACGACGCGGTCCGCATCGGCCTGGACTGTCCGACGGATCTGCTGGACGCGCGGATCGCCGAGCGGGTGGACCGGATGTTCGCGGCGGGCCTGGTGGACGAGGTGCGGACGTTGGCCGGGCAGGGGCTGCGGGAGGGGCGTACCGCGAGCCGCGCGCTCGGCTACCAGCAGGTGCTGCGACTGCTGGACGGCGACTGCGACGAGCGGGAGGCGCGGGACGAGACGGTCCGCGCGACCCGCCGGTTCGTCCGCCGGCAGCGGTCCTGGTTCCGTCGGGACCGGCGGATCCACTGGCTGGACGCCACCCGCGCGGATCTGTTCGACGCCGCCCTGGCCCTGGTCCGCCGGTAGCCCGGGATCACCGCGTTCCGGGGCGTGCCGGGTGACGGGGCGGAAGATGCGGAAAACGGGGATATTGATTCGTACCGTCGTCGCCTCTACGATCCGGACGTGACAGGGTGATCCGTACGTCTGACAACGTTGTCAGGTCGGCATGGCCGGCCGCTTGTCATCTCCGCAATCCACCGTCCCGGGCCCCAGCCCCGGTGAGGGTGGCGACCCTCGGGCACGGCCGCGCCCCAGCCGCCGGCCCGGTGAAAGGACGGGCAATGCGACTCGATCCGCGCCGACGGGCGCTCCGCTGTGCGGTCGCTCTGGCCGGCACCCTCGCCGCGGCGCTGCCGTTCGC